>CAKKQG010000177.1 GCA_919901875.1 Anaerolineales bacterium | reverse complement strand
ACAATATAGCATGAAGAGGTGAGACATGAAAACTTTGATCAAGAACGGAACCGTTGTTACCGCATCTGACTCCATCATCGCCGATGTGCTGATTGACGATGAAAAGGTGATCGCGCTCGGCGCGAACTTGCCGGGCGAAGGTGCAAACGTAATTGACGCGCGCGGAAAATTTATTTTGCCCGGCGGCATTGACGTGCATACGCATCTCGAATTGGTGATGATGGGCACGGTGTCGTCGGATGATTTTTATAGCGGGCATCGCGCGGCGGCGTTTGGCGGCACGACTTCGCATATTGATTTCGCCTGTCAATACAAAGATGAGTCGCTCAAGCAAGCACTCGATAATTGGCACGCCAAGTTGCAGGGCAAGCCGGTGATTGATTATGGATTCCATATAACCATCACCGATCCGACGGACGCTGTGATTGATGAGATACCGAACATGATTGATGAAGGCATCACGACGATTAAATTGTTGCTGGCTTACAAAGGTCGCTTGCAAGTGGATGACACGGCGATGTTCAAGATCATGCAGAAGGCGGCGGCGCATGGGATGTTGACGATGATCCACGCCGAGAACGGCGACGCGATTCAAATTCTCATTGATCAAAGTGTCGCCGCCAACCGCTTATCACCTGTTGATCACGTCCTCACCCGTCCGCATTGGGCGGAAGCCGAAGCCACTCTGCGCGCCATCTCACTGGCGGCGATGGCCGACGCGCCGGTATACATCGTGCATATGACGTGCCAATCATCGGTTGAGCAATTGATGTATGCGCGTTCACGCGGACTGAAAGCGATGGGCGAGACCTGCCCGCACTATCTTTTCTTCAACCTTGATCATCTGCGCCGACCTGATGGGGCGAAGTGGGTATGCTCGCCGCCGTTTAGAACGGAGAGCGACAACGAATTTTTGTGGAAGTCGTTAGCTCAAAATAATTTGCAAGTGGTCGGCACAGATCATTGCCCGTTCTTTCTTGATGGGACGAAAGAGATACAATACGAAGATAAAAGAATTAAGATCGCCGGCAAGGAGTTGGGCAAAGACAATTTCACTTTGATCCCCAACGGCGTGCCGGGCATTGAAGACCGTATGCCGATCTTGTGGAGCTTTGGGGTGGGGCGCGGGATCATTTCGATGAATCGATTCGTGGAATTGTGCTGCACCAACCCCGCCAAAATTTTTGGCATGTATCCGCGCAAAGGCACGGTTGCCGTTGGCAGTGATGCCGATGTGGTGATCTGGAATCCGAATCTCAAGAAGACAGTTAGCGTTACGAACACGCACCAGCGCACCGATTACAACTTATACGAAGGCATGGAGTTGATCGGCTTGCCCGAAAAAGTTTTCGTGCGCGGTAATATGATCGTGGATGGCGAGAAGTGGCTGGGTAAAGCTGGACAGGGGAAGTTTTTGAAACGGGCGGCGGGGGCGGCGGTGATTTAGAGAGAAAACCACGAAGAATTGAAGGACACGAAGGTTTTGTATAGCTTGTTGCGTCCGCAGTTCAACTGCGGGCGCAACGGCGTGGTGAAGGGATCAGAGTTTTTATTTTCCAAGCACAGCATCCAATAATTTTTTCACGCTGGCGCTGACCGATGACTTGGGCGACTCTTGTTCTGCATTGGTTGGCGGCAGGTTCTCCGGCGTGGAGACAACGGAGAGGTGATAGTTGCGCCCCGTGTCTACTACTTTGTAGTTGAGAATGTTTCTGTGGTTGTCGGCGAAGAAACGTTCTTTGCGTTCAATAAGTCCATCCACAATATCTGCTGGACTTACGCAGTTCACAGAAATTTTCATCACGAACCCCACTACGCT
>CAKKQG010000176.1:1534-3567 GCA_919901875.1 Anaerolineales bacterium | reverse complement strand
ATGTCGGCGTTTGCTTTGACACTCTCTTGCACCATCGGCTCGTGCGAGAGTCCATATTGAGCCGTATCAAGCAACGCTCCCGAACCCAGATCGTCAATGACGATTCGCTTCGCGTCGTGCGCGACCTTCACCATTTGCTCCAGCGTTGGCTCCGTCGTGAAGCCGATGATTTTAAAATTAGAGTGATGGGCGCGAAGTAAAACAACGGTTTTGTCGGTGACAGCATCCTTAAGATCTCGGACGTGGGTGCGATTCGTCGTGCCAACTTCAACCAGCTTCGCCCCCGATTGCTTCATCACATCTGGCACGCGGAAGCCGCCGCCGATTTCGATCAGCTGCCCGCGCGAGACGATGACTTCTTTGTTCTTCGCTAACGCGGTGAGAGTCAGCAACAAAGCGCACGCGGCGTTATTAACTACAAGCGCCGATTCGGTTGAGGTGAGTTGTGTTAAGAGTCGCTCGGCGTGAGTCGTGCGTGAACCACGTTCACCTTTTTCTAGATCATATTCAAGCGTGGAGTAATGTCCCGAGATGTTCACCATCGCCTTGATGGCATCTTGTGAGAGAAGTGAACGACCCAGATTAGTATGAAGAATTACGCCAGTGGCATTGATCACCGGGCGAAGAGTCGGGGTGAGCCTTGCGAGGAGATCGCGCTGGGCTTCGGCGATCAAAGTTTCTGACGCGGGGGCGGCGTCACCTTGTTTAATTTTTGCGCGGGCGTGATCAAGCTGTCGTCGCAACGCATCTAACACGAGTGGACGACCGTATTCATCAATTAAATTATTCGACGCTTGGAGGAGTGTCTCGACGCTCGGGAGTTGTCGTAGTGTCATTGGGTTTCCATTGACTGCGGACGCGCAAGATGAGGAAGGCTTCGATGGCGATGAGGGCGGCGGCGAGCAGAAGTCCGGTTGCCCAGTTGAGGGCGCGACCCAGTTGCAGCCAGGCGCAGGTGGCGCCGAACAAGCCGACCCAGATCGCTTCGCGCAGAGCAACGCCTTCGCTCGGGTTGTGTCCGCTGAAGCGGCGATGCAAAAAATTTGCGAACGGAACTGCGGTGCCGGTGAGAGCGACGAACCACACCATGAAGAAGAGCCAGCGGGGTCCTACTGTTGGAATTAAAAAGTTAGTCGCAACGATGACTCCCGTCCAACCGACGATGGCGAGAAACCACGCGGCGAGGGTTAAGCCGAGTCGGCTTTCAGTTTGAGGAGAGTTCATTGAATGTATTATACTTGTAAGTATATGAACACGACACCAAATTTAGTAGAGGTTGAAAAAATTTTAAAGCGGCTGTTGCCGAAAGATTACGGCGCGGTGTTGTTTGGCTCGCGGGCTAAAGGGTGCGCGCGTGTTGGCTCGGATTGGGATATTGGCTTAATTGGTCCCGCGCGATTAAGCGGCAACGTGGTCGAGAACATCCGCGAAGAGTTGGATGAGTTGCCAACGCTACACACATTTGACGTAGTGGATTTCGCCGACTTAACTGATGCTTTTCAAGCCACTGCATTGAGAGGCGCGCAAAAAATTTTGCTGACAGTGTCTTTAGAAAAATTTACGAAGGAGATGGCGATGAGTGACGAAAACAAAGTTGATTTGACCGCATTTGAAACTGCTCTGGCACGTTTAGAGGATGCGTTGAAACAAGTGGAGACGGAATGGGTACGCGACGCGGCGATCCAACGCTTTGAGTTCACATTTGAATTGGCGTGGAAGACAACGATGCGGGTGGAGCAAACCTCGGGGCTCGAAAGCGGCACATGGCCTCGTCAAGTAATTAAAGTGGCGTTCAAAGTCGGCTGGATAGACGACGACGAGTTATGGTTGAAAATGCTTGATGATCGCAATCGCACCAGCCACACGTACAATCAAATGATAGCGGAAGAAATCTTTGACCGCTTGCCTGATTACCGCGATGCGTTAACAAAACTTCTGGAGCAGTTGAAGAAGTTGGAAGAATAAATTTTCCTGTTGTTCACTCTCTCGCGTCCTCGCGTGTGTGAATATCCGCGAGGACGCGATCTTTAATC
>CAKKQG010000176.1:0-1434 GCA_919901875.1 Anaerolineales bacterium | reverse complement strand
CGTGTCTCTCTTAACCTTCTCCTCCCTCTCCAAATCTTTCGGTCAACACGATATTTTTAGCAACCTCACCGGCGCGGTGCCGCATGAGAGTCGTGTTGGCATTGTCGGTCCGAATGGGATCGGCAAAACGACTCTGCTGCGGATTCTGGCTGGGCTCGATGACCCATCGGGCGGCGGAGTCACACGGTCGCGCGGAGTCCGCGTGGGTTACTTGCCGCAAGAGGCGGTGGCTACTGAGACTAAAAATACATTGTGGGAGGAGATGCTGACTGCCTTTACCGACTTACTGAAAACAGAATCGGAATTGCGCCGACTCGAATCGTTGATGTCCGACCCTGCTCAATACGAGTCGGCGATGGAGAAGTATGGTCACTTGCAGGAGCAGTTTGAGCATAGCGGCGGCTACACTTACGAAACACGAATCAAACAAACGCTTGAAGGGTTAGGTTTTGAATCAGGCGACTATCACCGCGCGTTGATTCAATTTTCCGGCGGGCAGAAGACGCGGGCGTTGTTAGCGCGATTGTTGCTCGAAGCGCCCGACCTGTTAATTCTCGACGAGCCGACGAATCATCTCGACATTCACGCCGTGGAGTGGCTAGAAAAATTTTTGGGCGAATGGCATGGTTCGGTATTGATCGTCTCACATGACCGTTATTTCTTGGATGAAGTAGTGAATAAGGTGTGGGAGATCAGCGCAACGCGCATGGAGGAATACAACGGCAACTACAGCGCTTTTGTGTTGCAACGCAGCGAGCGCACAGAACGACAACGCCGCGAATACGAATCGCAACAAGAGTTCATTGCCAAAGAGCAAGATTACATCCGCCGCAATATTGCTGGACAGAATACCGCACAAGCAAAAGGACGGCGGCGCAGACTCGAACGGCTCAAAGACACCGATGGCGCGATTGTGGAGCGCCCACGCGAACTTAGCACGTTGAACTTATCACTCAACACCGATCTCCGTTCCGGTGATCGCGTGGTGGAGACTCACGATGTCGGCGTGGGCTATCAGGATGACAAAAAAATTTTGTTCTACGCGCCCGATGTGTTGTTGTGGCGCGGCGAGATCGCCGCGCTGATTGGCCCCAACGGCGCGGGCAAGTCTACATTCCTCAAAACTTTACTCGGACAGATTCCGCCGTTGAAGGGCAAAGTCAAACTTGGGTCGAGTCTCAAGATCGGTTACTTCGCCCAAGCGCACGAAGGACTTGACCCGGAGAAAACGCCGATTGAGGAGATTCAAGGCGTGCGCGAGATGCCCGTGCCGCAGGCGCGCGATTATCTCGCCAAGTTTTTGTTTACCGGCGATGATGTGTTTAAAAAAGTGAGCGTGCTGTCGGGCGGCGAGCGCGGACGATTGGCGTTGGCAAAACTCGCAATGGAGGGCGCAAACTTTTTGCTGCTCGATGAACCGACGAATCATCTCGA
>CAKKQG010000175.1:2576-9073 GCA_919901875.1 Anaerolineales bacterium | reverse complement strand
ACAAGTTAAGATGATCAAAGAGGCGGGCTTCTATTGGCTGAGGCAAGAGTTCCCTTGGTACGATATTGAAGTTCACGCCAAAGGCGACTATGAGGATCGGCGGCATCCACCGGCGATCAATGCTTGGGCAAAGTATGATGCCATTGTGGAGATCACACAGCGATACGATCTGCATCTCATCGCCCGTCTCTCATCCCCGCCCGCGTGGAGTCGATCTGATGGTAATGCGCGCGGCGCATTCGCTCCGCCTGATCGATTCAGCGATTATGCCGACTACGCTAAAGCGGTGGCGAGTCGCTACAAGGGGCGCATCAAGTTTTATCAGTTGTGGAACGAGCCGAACATTTATCCCGAGTGGGGCGAGCAGGCGGTGAACCCCGAAGCGTATACGCAGATGTTGTGCGAAGCGTATCGGGCGATCAAGGGTGTTGATGCCGAGGCGGTTGTGTTAGCGGGCGCACTCGCCCCGACGAATGAGTTGACCGGGCGCGATTTGAACGAGTTTGTTTTTTTGCAGCGCATGTATGAGGCGGGCGCGGGAAAATGTTTTGACATTATGTCAGCGCAGGCTTACGGTTTGTGGAGCGGGCCTACCGACAAACGTTTGAGTCCGATCAACGTCAATTATGCGCGCCACGTTTATCTGCGCGACATCATGGTGCGCAACGGCGACGAGCGCAAAGCGATCTGGATCAGCGAGATGAATTGGAACGCCGCGCCTGAATCACTTCCGGCAAATTATGGTCGCGTGACTTTAGACCAACAAGCGCGTTGGGCGCCGCTTGCTTACGAGCGGGCGAAGAAAGATTGGAAATGGATCGGGGTGATTAACTTTTGGTTCTTCAAACGCGCCGATGATTCGGAAAAGAATCTAAGCTGGTATTACTTCCGCATGGTGGAACCAGATTTTACGCCGTTGGCGGTGTATGAGGGGATGAAGAGGTATATGGGTGAAAGGAAATAAAGGAGCAACTCAAGCGATTGAAATCGCCGCAACACAAAGCAAAACCCGCCTGCGCGGGTTTTGTCGTTAACAAAAGAATCTTGTGGGAAAATAAAGTCCACGTAGGTGGACTTGGCTTTGTGTTGAGGCGAATTGATTCGCCCGTCGTTCAGGAGAACAACTATGCGCGCCCCTTACACTCAACTTTATCTTCATGCCGTGTGGGCAACATGGGATCGGTTGCCATTGATCACACCCGATATTGAATTGCGACTGTATGGCGCGATCAATGAGAAATGTCGCGAGTTAAAATCTTATCCGTTGGCATTGGGCGGAATAGACGATCATCTGCATTTATTGGTAAGGCTACCGACAACATTGTCAGTTGCCGATCTTCTCAAAGGTGTCAAAGGCTCGTCGTCGCATTTGCTGACTCATGAAGTTGCGCCCGACAAGTTTTTTAAATGGCAAGGAGCCTACGGGGCTTTTACACTCGCTAAACAAGATGTGGATCGCGTGATTGACTATATCCGAAACCAAAAGACTCATCATGTCGCAAAAACGATTTGGGACGAATGGGAACGATGCGAAATACAAGACACCGATGAGGATTGGGATTACAGAGGCAGCAGTTGACGCGAAGCGTGCATCAACACAAAACAAAGTCCACCTACGTGGACTTTGCCTTTGTACATCTCCTCTTGTTAACAACAAAAACCCGCGCAGGCGGGTTTTGCTTTGTGTTGCCGCGAATTTATTCGCCCGAATTCGCTCAGATCACAACTGCTTTACCTTCACCCCACTCACCTCTTTCAACACAATATCAATCGGCACGATGCGCCCCACGGTGATGTAATGATCTTTCCCCACAGGGGTTGCCGCCTCGCGCTCCTCAAACCGATTTATATTTTCTGCAAACCACTTGCGCGTGCGCGGCATGGGTAAGATGTAGAGCGTGCGCGGCTCGACGAAGTAGTAAAACAAAAAATCGGCTTGTGTTTTGAGGAAACAGCCGAGCGTGTTCTTCTCTTTGTTGCTTATTGTTTCAAAGAAAAAGTTGCCCGTCCCGTCGTTGCGATCTGCTTTGATCTCAATGCTGTAATCGCGCGTCGCCGTCATCCACAACAAGTCAATATCTTTCTCTTGATACGCCGCTTCGTATTCCACATTCTCAACGGAGACCGTGCCATCCCACTCGCGCAGCCACGCTTCAATTTCTGTGGAAGCGCGAGTAGCGATCTTTTGACCGTCGGACATGGAGAAGGATTGAGGCATAGAACAATTTAGACCGACGCGGTTTCGCGAAGCGTCCCGTAGCGAAGCGGAGTGGAGTGGATAAAACCGCGTCGGTCTAAGGGCAACTATACTTATTTCTTCGGCTCCAATGTCAACACCGCTTCCTTCGCCGCGTCTACCGAGCCGCGATCCCACAACATCGGGTGATATTGGATCGTCCGCCACATATCCACCATATCGTTGTAGTGTTTGTTAAAGGCGTGACCCGATTGCCCCGTCGTGTGTATCGTCACAGACTTTTCGAGATGGGCAAGGTCAACGATCATTCGCATCGAAGGCACATTGGTCACCTCAAATGTTTTGGCGTCGGTGCGTTTGTCGGAAGGCTTGGCGATTCGATAGCCCGTCGCATTAACGATAGAGGCGCCACCCGCCGTTTGATAACCATTGCGATTGAACAACCATTCAATCGGCGCGATGCCCGACTTGCCTAACGTAGCATTTTGGAAACTCGCCGTGTGCAATTTGCCCCAAGCCCAATTCTTGGTGTCTTCGGTGTAACGAGTGACCATCTCATCGTAAGCGTCCTTAAACGATTTCGCCAAAATCTCGTCGCGAGTCTCCACACGATCTTTTGTCTTGGCGTCGTCCCACCATTTGTTGTTCGGTTGTTCGAGTAAGTAGCGCATCGCCATCATCGTGTCGGCGCTGGGTCCGGGCCAAACCGTGTCGGGCAGTTCATCGTAAAACGTGTTGATGATCAATTTCGACCAGAACATATTGTAGAACGCGGCTTCGCCCGATTCCATATTTTGTTGGAAACCCGATTTTTCCCACGCAAGCAAATACTGTTGCGGCGCTTTGAGTCGCGGATCGGTGAAGGTCAGGTTCGCCACAAACGGCAACACTTCTTGCGCTGAGAGGTTGGCGTTGTCCCCTTGTTGTTTTTGAATCGCGGCAAGCGTGATCTTTCCCGCTTTCTTATCTGCCTCGATCATGTTCACGATGCGCCGCGCCCGATACCCTTTATCCCATTCGTGCGTGATCAGATATTTGTAATCGCTGCCCACGACGGCGTTGTTGGCAGTGGCGATGTAACCTTGTGGCGGGTTTTCCGAATACGGAAGTTCCTCAAACGGAATGTAGCCCTTCCATTCGTAATCACTCGACCAACCCGGCACGGGCAGCAAGCCATCACCTTTGGCGCGAATAGGAATGTTGCCCGGCGCTTGATACCCGATGTTGCCATCCACGTCGGCGTAGACAAAATTTTGTGACGGCACAGTCCAATCTTTTAACGCTTCGCGGAATTGCTGGAAGTTTTGCGCACGATCAATTTTTAAAACAGATCGAAAGGTGAAGCTCGGTTCAAGCGCAGTCCATCTCAGGGCAAGCGCCGATGAGGCGGGGATGGCGGCATCACCGTAGTTTCCTTTGAGCGCGGCAGCGTTATCGTTGATCTCGTTGATGATCGGACCATGGCGGGTGATGCGGACTTTTACAGCGATAGCCGAAGTGTTCGTCCCTTCGTTGTAGGTCACTGTCAAGTTCGGGCGTTTCGGATCGGGTTCAACTTTTCCTTTTACCGTGATCACTTCGGTGATCACTTTCGCCTCTTGCCACGCGCCGTTCACTTCGTATTGATTCGGATTCGCCGGATTGATATTTTCAATGTAGAGGTCTTGCACATCGGGTCCGAGATTCGTCACGCCCCAAGCGATGCGGTTGTTGTGACCGATGACCACACCCGGCGCACCGGCGAATGAAAAACCAACAACGTCGTACGGGCAGACCGTCGTGAGCGCGCGACAGTGCAACCCAACCTCATACCAGATCGAAGGCATTTGGATTCCGAGATGTGGATCGTCGGCGAGATAAGGTTTGCCGGTATCGGTTAATTTTCCGGAGATGACCCAACTGTTCGATCCGATTCCTTCAAAGCCGCCGCCGGTTAAATTATTGAGGGCGTTGACGTCGGCTAATATATCGGTGGCGGCATCACTCAGCGAAGCAAATGCAGGTTTGGGAACGATGATCGGGTGATTATCAGGATAAAGTGGGCGCAGCTGTGACGTCATCTCCGCGCCCACTTTTTGAATCAACATAGCGCGGGTGAGTTCGCTGCTCATGTTGCCGCCCAAATCCCACGACATCGCTTTCGCCCACGTCAGCGTGTTGACGATTGTCCACTTCTCCGGTTTGAAGCGCGCGCCGTTGATAGCGAGAATCGTAAATTCGAGTCCGAGATTTTCATTCGACTCGATGTAAGCGTTCACGCCGTCGGCGTACGATTGCAAAAGAAAGCGCGTGTCGGCGTCCAACGCTTTCTCTTCTTCCGCCGCCACCCGCGCCCAACCCAGCGTGCGCGTGAAGCGATCTGTGTCGAGCGAACTCGCGCCAAAAATTTCGGAGAGCCGCCCACTGCCGATGCGCCGCCAAAATTCCATTTGCCAAAAACGATCTTGAGCGTGGATGTAACCCTGCGCCATAAAAAGATCGTGCGCCGAGTCGGCGTAGATGTGCGGGATGCCCATTTGATCGCGGATCACTTCAACCGGATTTTGCAATCCTTCAACTTGAATCGTTCCGGCGATCTGCGGTTGAGGCGAGCGCACGATGTAACCCAACGTGCCTCCAAGCGCGAGAATAATGATGACGAGGATGCTAAGTGCGATGCGGAAGATTTTCATGGCGAGTCTCCTTGTGGCGATGGCAGAAACCCGTTTTCTTGGAGAAAACGGGTTTCTCTAACAGACTGCTAGGATAAGAAAGATTATAATCGCTCTCGTTTGTTATGAAGATACCAAAACGACTCTGGATTCTGTTTGGTGTCGCCGTCGTGAGCGCGTTGGCGTATTCGACGACGATCATGTTCTCGTTTAACGGCGGCGACAGCCCCTACACCGACGACACGGGCGAGTTTCAGCTTGCGCTCACCTTGTGGGGAACATCGCACCCGACGGGTTATCCACTTTATCTTTTCCTCGGTTCGCCGTTTGTGAATCTCTTACGCCTCTTCGGCGTCCCGCCCGCGCTCGGCGCATCGTTGTTCTCAATGATGTGGACTCTGATCGCGGTGATTGGCGTGGCGATGATCGTTTGGCGATTAACACCAAGGCACGAAGACACAAAGACACAAAATTTATTCGTTGTTCTTTCTTCATTCTTCATTGCTCTTGTCTTCGCCCTCACCCGTTCCGTTTGGATTCACGCCTCGATCGCCGAAGTGTATGCGCTCAACATGGTGTTTGAAGTTGCGACACTATGGCTCACACTTGATCTCATGGAAAAGTGGGATGACAAAAAAGGTTGGCTATTAGCTTTCGTCGCCGGACTCGGCGTGGCACATCATCGGTTGATAGCGGTTGGGCTGCCTGTTGTGGGTCTCATGCTTTTGCCGATGGCTTTGGGAAACAAAGGAAACGAGGGAAAGAAAGGAAACGCGACCCTTTCCCTTATTTCCTTTATCCCCCTTATTTCCTTTTTCCTTCTAGGCTTCCTACCTTACCTCGACATCATGCGCCGCATTGCCAGCGACTCAACGTGGATTTATGGGCGCACAGATTCGTGGGAGAAGATGTTAAACATTTTGATCGCTACTGAATATAACGGTTTGCAAAGACCTAACTTTGATCTCGCTACGTTGCGGCAAAATTTTTTGGATGTGGTGAATGTGTTGGGGAGTGAGATGACGTGGGTGGGATTTATTATTGCAACTTTAGGAACGGTAGTAGCAGTCGTTTTTCCTCACCCCCTAACCCCCTCTCCCGATGACAAAAACCAAGAGCGTCATCAGGAGAGGGGGAAGGCGATCCTTTTTCTCGGTAGCGCCCTCTCCTACCTCCTCTTCACCATTCTTTTTCGCAAAGCCGTAATGATCGAAGCGAACCTCATGTTCGTCTCTCTGTCATTACTTCTCGGTCTTGCGTTATGCATCAACGCTCTCAACCGTCAGCTGTCGGCACGTAGCAATTTCATTGTTCATTGTTCATTGTTCATTCTTTCATTGTCTCTCTTCATCATTCACCGCGATTCTGTCCTCGCCCTCACCCGCAATCCACAAAGCCTCGACTACGTTTCGCAAATCGAAAAGATCGAATCGCCTTCTGGCTCATACATCATGGCTCCCTGGGGCTGGCGATATTTTGGACTCTCGTATGCCAATCGAATCGAAGGGCGGCTCAAAGGATTCACCATCATTGACCACAACGCCGATTACGGCGAACTGGCAAAAAAAGTTGACGCGGTTTACACCTACTACGACACCTTCTTCATCTTCACCGAAAACGATTTCTGGCGATCACGTTGGGGGCAAGTG
>CAKKQG010000175.1:0-2476 GCA_919901875.1 Anaerolineales bacterium | reverse complement strand
GAGAAATAACTATGAAGCCGTCAGCCAACAGCAAATTCCAATTACTAATTACCAATTACAAATTACTCTTCATCGTCCTCGCCTACCTCATTATTACGATTCTCATTACTTATCCATTAGTCACCCAACTCACTACCCACTTTGCTGGTGTAAGCGACAACGACTCGCGCGAGTTCATCTGGTCAACATGGTGGTTCAAACACGCCTTGCTCGATCTGCATATCAGCCCGACGAACATCAACATCCTCAACTATCCCGAAGGCATCAACTTCCCGCTTCTGCCGTTGATGTCGCAATCTTTTATCATGAGTCTGCCTCTCGCCGTTCTCGTCTCTCCATCTTTCGCTTTCAACATCACCTATCTACTTTCGTTCCCGCTGTGCGCCCTCGCCGGATATTGGTTATGTTACGACCTCACTCAAGATCATCGCGCCGCGTTCATCGGCGGACTGATATGGGGATTCTTTCCAAACAAAAGTGGTCACGCCCTCGCCGGACATCTCTTTCAACTCGCCGTCTTCACACTGCCTATCGCCATTTTATTTTTATTGCGCCTCTTCCGCATGCCCTCACTTCGCAACGCCATCTTTGCGGGCGTGAGTCTCTTCATCGCCTCAACGATTCATCCCGTCAACATCGCCTATTTCCTTTTGCCAACGTGTGCCGTCCTAACCATCACACACATCTACTCACAACGCGCCAATCTCCAATCTCTAATCTCTAATCCCCAATCCCTAATTACCAATTACAAATTCCATCTCCTCGCCCTCATCATCTTCGCCGCCCTCACCATTCCACTTTTCATTCCAACGCTCACCAGCACCTCAACAGGTCAACTCGGTTTCCTGGTCGAGCGCGGAGTCGTCGGCTACTCCAACGATGTGCTCTCGTTCTTCATCCCGTCTTACGATCATCCGCTCATTAAAAATTCTTCGCTCTACGATCTCGCCCATCGCATCCTCGTCTTCCCGCTTGAGACCAATGCCTACCTCGGTTACGTCCCACTCCTCCTCGCCGCGCTCGGCGTGTGGTGGCGACGCGATGAAAGCAAAAAATGGATCGCCCTCTTTTTTATCGCCGCCATTCTCTCGCTCGGTCCCTTGCTTCACCTCGGCGGCGATCTCATTCGCCTCAACGTGGATAAAGAATTCATCCCCGTCCTCATGCCCTACGCCTTTCTCGCCAACGCGCCCTTCTTCCAATGGAGTCGCACGCCCGCCCGCCTCAGCGAGACGACTCTCTTCGCCTTGATGATCTTAGCGGCATACGGAATGAATGGACTCTTGCATCGGATCAGGGGACGCCGCCTCGCGTGGGGGATTTTTATTCTAACTTCAATCGTGATTCCGTTTGAATACTTGGTGCGCCTCCCGATGCCGACGACTCCGCTTCAACCATCAGCCGCCCTCAGCGATCTTGCTAATGACCGTTCATTTGACGCCGTCTTCAACTATCCCGTTCCCGATAACACCATCAACCTGCTCACCCTTTTACAACAAACTCAACATCAACATCCAATGATCGGCGGGCGCATCTATCGTGATCAACCCGGCGGTAGCACGATTCAAAACTTCTTGAGCCGCACGGTAACACCACCCTTCGACAAAGACATCGCCCTCACCCCCACACCCGATCAACGAATCGCCGCGCTTAACTATTTCGGTGTGGGTCGAGTCATCTACCAACCCGAAGGCGACCTCAAAGGCATCGCTAAAGAATCTCTCAACAAACTCCTCGGCAGTTCCGTCGCCGAAAACATCTATCGTGTTCCAACTTCCAACGTCCAACCTCCAACTTCTATCTTTTATGTCTTCGCCGACAACTGGTATTCACCCGAACCCTGGGGTGACTCAAACGGACGTTGGTTCAAAGAGGTCGCTACAGTTTTTGTTTTCAGTGCAGAAGATCGATCTGGTTTATTTAAATTCACCGCCATCCCTGGGCAGAACTTGCGTCAACTATTGATCAAAGTGAACGGGCAAGAGTCGGCGCGGTTTGGAGTCGGGGATTGGGCATCGTATCAAACGCCGACAATCAAATTGCATAAAGGACTCAATGAGATTCAATTCATTGACGAAGGTGGGCATTGGCAATTCACTGGCGACCCACGTTGTCGCGGTGGTTCTGCCGTTGCCGGTCCCTTCCCGATGAATGTGGAGTGTGATTCGAGTAACCGTGAGACGCGCGATTTGAGTCTGGTGATTAAGGATTTAGCTTTCGCGCCCGAGTCGGCGTCACTTAAGACTCTGGCGCGGTTCGATCAGATCGATTTGATCTCCGTCTCCGCACCCAAGTCGGTGAAACCGGGTGAGTCCATCGTGCTTAATTTACGTTGGCGTCCATCGAATCCCATCAATCGCGATTTAACTTTGTTCGTTCATGTGCTGGATGCGAATGGCAACTACGTGGCGGGCGCAGACTCGCCGCCCGCGCGCGGCGATTACCAAACATCGCGCTGGAGAACAAATGAACTGGT
>CAKKQG010000174.1 GCA_919901875.1 Anaerolineales bacterium | reverse complement strand
CAGCGCAACCGTTCACGCCCCTCACTGCCGCCATGCCCACGCAAGCTCAGCGCGTGGACGGCATAACCGTGACGCGCGAAGTCATCAAGAAAGTATTCATCCCAGCACCATGCGCCGTGCCACGCGCCGTGGACAAACAACAGCGGTGTTGAGTGAGCGAGAGTCGTTGGAGTCTTGCTGATTATTTCAAGTCGCATAATGTTTTCTTCCTTTGATTTGATAAATGTCCATCTCGCCTTTGCCTTTGATGGTGACGGGACCGTGCGATTCGCTTTGGCACAAGTGCGAGACAAATTTCCAGGCCTCGGCGCTGACGTTGACGGCGTTTGCCATGCCTTCCGATTCGATCCGCGCCGCGACGTTCACTGTGTCGCCCAACACGTCAAACAAATATTGACGATGACCGACCACGCCCGCCATGACCGGTCCAATGTGGATGCCGACTCGCACTTGCCATTGAGGCGGCAGCGTCGGGGCAGCCGCCACCATTTCTAACCCGCATTGCACGCAGTTCAACACCGGATTCTCAACAGGCTTCAATAGATTCGCCGTCGTCATAAAGGCGTCGCCCACAGTTTTTATTTTTTCCAGATCGTGCTTGAGCGCCAACTCTTCAAAAATTTCTACCATCTTCTGCAAATGTGTTACCACGTCTTCCGGCTCATGTTGATCGCAATACTGGGTGAAGTCTACAATGTCGCAAAACATCACGGCAACGTTCTCGTAGCGGCGCGGTTTAACGTGGTTGTTGGCTTTGAGTTCTTCGACAACAGGATGGGGCAGGATGACGTGCAGCAGATCGTCGGCGCGTTTCTTTTCGGCGGCGATCTGTTGCAAGTGCGCCTGTTCCTGATCGCGCATCCGTTTTTTATCGAGCGTTGCCCCGATGCGCGCTTTGAGTAAAACAGGATTAAAAGGTTTGGGTAGATAATCTTCCGCGCCCATCTCAATGCAGCGCACCACGCTTTCAATTTCATCCACGGCCGAGATGACGATCACCGGAATGTGCCGCAGCACCTCATCACTTTTCATTGCTTCCAACACTTGATAGCCGTTCATCTCCGGCATCATAATGTCGAGCAAGATCAGGTCAAACGTCTGCTCACGCATTTTACCCAGCGCTTCGCTGCCGTTGGTTGCCATGATCACTTCGTGCCCCTGCTGTCGCAAACGGCGCGACAGAAGATCGCGATTCAAGGCGTTGTCGTCAACTACCAACATCTGGTGCGGCATCTACGAAAGGATTTCTGCCAACCGCGTCCATAGATCGCGGATGTTGATCGGCTTCGACATGTATTGGTTGCAGCCGGCGGCAATCGCTTTGTCGGAGTCCCCTTTGAGAGCGTTGGCAGTAATGGCGATGATCGGCAGAGATTTGTATCGCTCGTCGGCGCGCAGCCGCCGCGCCACTTCGTAACCGTCCATATCGGGCAGGTTGATGTCGAGCAGAACGGCGTCGGGGCGTTTGGTTTGAATCTCTTCCAAGCCTCGCGCGCCGTTTGCCGCCCACACAAACGTGTAGCCGCGAGATTCTAAAGCGCGACGCACGAGCAGCATGTTGTCCGGATTGTCTTCGATATAAAGTACCGTCGCGCCCATCTCAATGTTCTCCATTTCGGGGAATCTTATTATCGCCTAACACTTGCACCACCTGCTCCACAAACGCGCGTGGTGACAACGATCCTTTTTGATACAACGCTTCAATGTGTCCACTGAGTCGTTTCCGTTCGTCAGCCGTAATATCTTTCGCGCTGACCACGATCACCGGGATGTCGCTGGTGCGCTTGTCTTTTCTCAATTCTTCTAACACGGTAAAGCCATCCATCTCCGGCATGGTCAAGTCGGTCACAATCAAATCGGGCAAACGCTCGCGCGCTTGCTTCAATCCTTCGCTGCCATTGCTGGCCAGAAAAACGCGATAGGCTTTCTTGGCTTCGAGCAAACGCTGGATGAGCAGTGAGTCATTTGGATTGTCGTCAATGATCAACACGCTGGTTGTCTTTTCGTCGAGATGTTCCAGCGCGGCGATCAAACCTTCGCGCGGCGCCGCTTGCTGCGTGTCGCTGAGGTGAACATCCACCGCCCATTGATCGCCCAACACATGCTTCTCAACCGGGAAGGTGTGACCGGTGCCATTCACCACCACCAGTTCATCCCCTTTGATTTTACCTTGCGCGATCAGTTTTTCCAAACCGGCAAACGCCACCGCCGTTGCCGGTTCCACCGCCATGCCTTCGCTCTTGGCAAGTTTGATCATCGAATCAAACGCTTGACGATCACTCACACTTTCCATCGAGCCGCCGTATTGCTGAGTGAGATGCCACAAGTGAGTATACGTGCGTCCC
>CAKKQG010000173.1 GCA_919901875.1 Anaerolineales bacterium | reverse complement strand
CGATCTGTGCAATCGGTTTAAGTTTGCCTGCTTGGGCAATGTCAATATCGGACGGAACCGGTGTGAGTAACTTGAGTTTCGTTGGCGTAAACCATAATTGGGGTGCGGCTTTCTTAACGACTTTCTTTTTTGCTACCTTCTTGATTTTCTTTGCCATGAATGTGTCTCCTTTTGAAAAGTAGAAATATCGTGTTGATTATGAACTAAAAAACCCGCCTGTCAAAGTGAAGATCATCATGTGATCGGGTAAAATTTAGGCATGGACATCGTAGATTATGGCGAACTTCTAGCACGGGGTATGCGCGCCGTGCGCGCGGGCAAAAATGAAGAGGGTAAAAAATATCTGGCATTCGCCGTGCGCGCCCAACCGCGCCAGACGCAAGGGTGGTTGTGGCTCGCCGCCGCGTGTGAAGACCCCAACCAGCAAAAGGATTGTTTGATTCGCGTGATCAATTTGGATGCGAACAACCTGCCCGCCCGAATCTTACTGAGCCGATTTGAAACACCGGACGACACGGTGACGCCGCCATTCATCGCGGAAGCCAACACCCAAGCCCGCGCCTTCATCTGCCCTCAATGCGGCGGACGCCAACGATTCGATCCCGAAGAGCAAAGCCTGACCTGCCTCAACTGTGGCACGTCAGAAAACTTAAGCCCAACGCGCAGCGCCGCCGACGATGAAAAGCGGCTCTCCCTTGCCTTGCAAGAAGCGGGTGCCGGAAATTGGGCGCTCGTCGCCGGACAGATCAAGTGCGAAAACTGCGGCGCGATCACGACCGTGCCACCGAGTCAACAAACGGCGAACTGCCCCTTCTGCGATTCGCCCAAGATCATCACCCAATCTGCCACACCCGATCTCACACCGCCCAACGCCATCGCCCCCTTCACCTTTGATCTGAGCGAAACGCGCCGACGAATCAAAGCGTGGCTCGGCGAGCATTTCTTCATCCCCGATGATCTTAACCAACTTGGGCGGGCTAAAGAACTGCGGGCGATCTATATTCCGTTTTGGACGTTTGATGGAAAAGTCGAACTCGATTACGACGCCGAAGTGCCGCATCAAGTGCCGGACATGACGCGCAAGAGCGGCACGCGCACCGAGTGGAAGTGGGAAAAATTTTTCTTCGATCATCACGTGGACGATCTGCTCGTCCCCGCCAGCCACACGGTGAAAGATATGGATGTGAAAAAGATCGCGCCGTTTGATCTGAAAGCGTTGAAAGAATACCGCCCAGAATTTTTAGCCGACTGGCAAGCCGAAGTGTATCAACTCTCGCTGGCGGATGCCGCCGTCGAAGCGCGCAAACAATTTCACGACAACGCCATCAACGGCGCGCGGCGGCAAGCCGCCATTCGCGGACATCGCGGTTTCAATTTGGCGCAAGTGAAAGTCTACGAACCCACTTACAAACACATCCTGCTACCGTTGTGGATCGGCGCATATACTTATCGCGGCAAACTGTTTCGGGTTTTCGTCAACGGGCAGACGGGCAAGATCGGCGGCGAAACGCCCACCGATTGGGCGAAGGTGGCGTTGGTGGTTGTGGGCGTGTTGGTGCTGTTGCTGATCGTGATTGCTTTGATCGCATTCTTCATGCGACGATAAAAAAAGCAGGATGATGAATCATCCTGCTAACACGCGAAACGCGATAAATCGCGTTGGGGCGAGTCTGCTTTAGCAGACTTTTTGTAACAGCGTGGAAATTCATTTCCACGCCACATTCCCACGCTACTTCCCCACCCGATCTACAATTCCAATAAACAGATTGAACAACAAGCTGGCGCTTGCTGGCAAGAACACACACGCGCCTAGTAGATTCAAAGCAAGACCGATCAAGCCCACCGCGCGGACTTCTTCGCGTTTAATTTGTGCTAACACGCCGCTCGTCACGCCAAGCAGAGCCAACACTTCGGCGAAGAGGGCAAAGGAAGCAAACGCTAAATTGGTGGAACGCGAACTTTCTAAAGCTGCGATCTGTCCGGTGAGGATGAAGATCACCGAGACCAGAGTCAATAAGACGATAAAAGCGATTGACAGCAAACCTGAAATGAGGGCGAGGCGGGTGAAATTCATAACAACACCTGACAGGTCTGTTTATAATTCGGCGGGCGTTAAGTTTGGCAAGACCTGTCAGGTGTGGCGTGAACAACCACCCAACCATCTAACCACCTAACAACCCAACCATCTCTCTCGCCTTCTCCGCTTCCTTCGACTTCAATCGTTCGTAAATCTCCTCCGCACGTTGAGCAAAAGGCAAGCCGTCTTGTTTGCGATCTTGTTTCGCCAGAGCGCGGGCAAGGGTGAGGCAACAGGCGGCGATCATGTCTTTGCGATTCAATTTCTCGGCGAGTGGTAACGCTTCACGCCCCAATGATTCGGCGCGCGACCAGTCTTGGCGATCCAATGCCAACTCTGCCATGTTGTGGGTATAGATCGCAATGCCTTCTTGATCCTTCACCTTCTTGGCGATTCGCAAGGCTTCGTTGTAATCGCGCTCGGCAGAAGCGTAATCGCCACTGAACCGTTCCGCTTCGGCAAGGCTGTTGTAATCGGCGGCGACATCGGAGCTCTCGGCTTTGCGTTTCTTGTCGAGAGCCAGCATCTCTTTATAAGATTTGATCGCCTCGGGATAATTTTTCTCGAGTTGATAACCGATGCCGCGCAAATAAAGTGCCGCCGCCTTTTCGCGCGCGCCGGCCTTCTTCCAATACCCTTCGGCGCGCGCGGCGCACTTCAACACTTCGGCGGCATCCGCGCGACGTTGATGCACATAGCCCGCGCCCACCGCGCGCCAACCGGCGTTGTATAAATCCTTTTTGGCAACCGCCCGCTCCTCTGCTTTGAGATTTAAATTTAATCGTTCTTCCCAACGCCCACTAAAACTCAAAAAGTTTTCCAGCCTACCGCACACATGTTGCAAACGTCCGCTATCGGCTTGCATAAACAACGGCAGTGATGATTCGATCAATGACCAGTTCGATTCGAGAACGCCGAACCCGCCATAATTATCGCCGCCGTATTTTTGCACCAGTTTGTAAACCTGATCCATCATTTGTTTGTCGTTGAGTTTAACGGGCTTGGGCGCAGCGGCTACTTCTACGAGCGGGGGTGGAGCAGGTTGCATGGGCGCAGGAAACGCGGCGGCAGGCGGCGCGATTGCCTGTTTGACTTTTCGTTTAGGTTTCTTCTTTGTCTCAGGTTCTACCTCAAAGCCGATCTTCTCGGCGATTAAATACAGAGGTCGTTTCTTCACCTCATCGTAGATGCGCCCCAGATATTCGCCGATGATGCCGAGGAAGATTAACTGCACGCCGCCCAACAGCAAAACGCTGATCAACGTCGTCGCCTGCCCGAAGAAAAAATCACTGCCCATCAAACGCAGAATGGCGACGATGGGGATGGCGACGAGGGCGAGTCCGGCGAAGACGAATCCCACCGTCGTCGCCATTTGCAACGGCACGTACGAAAAACTGGTGATGCCGGAGATCGCCAGGCGAAACATTTTGCTTAATGGATACTTGGTCTCTCCGGCGAAACGTTCTTGGCGCACAAAGGGGATGCCGACTTGCTTGAACCCGACCCAGACACTGATGCCGCGCATGAAGCGATGATGTTCACGCACCTGCCGCAAGGCTTCGACCACTTTGTGATCCATCAAACGGAAGTTGCCCGTGTCGCGCGGAATTTTCAGATCGGTGAGACGGGCGATGAGACGATAAAAGAGCGACGCGGTGAATTTTTTGAAAAACGATTCGCCTTCGCGCTTGGCGCGCGTGGCATAGACCACATCGTAGCCTTCGTGCCATTTGGCAACGAGCTGGGGGATCAGTTCCGGTGGGTCTTGGAGATCAGCATCCATCGCAATGACGGCATCCCCGTCGGCAGCGTCGAGTCCGGCGAGCAGGGCGATCTCGTGTCCGAAGTTGCGCGAGAAGTTGATCACTTTCACGCGCGAATCATTTTGATGCAGTTGACGAAGCATCTCCATCGAGCGATCACGACTGCCGTCGTTGATCAAGATCATTTCGCTCGGCGCGTCGAGGGCGTTCATCACGGCGGAGACGCGCTTATACATTTCGGCGAGGGTGGCTTCTTCGTTGTAGATAGGAAGGACGATGGAGTAGGTGGGGTGGGACATAACGTGAGTATAGCAAAAAAAGACCCGAAGGGTTTACAAAACCCTTCGGGTCTGGTGCGTCTGCGTTTAACCTGTAGGTCCGCCTTCGCCGTAAACGGGAACGGTAGCATCGTCGCTGGGTTTGGGATTCACTTTGGGAATCATGAAGGTGTCGCCGACTTTGATGATGCTGGGGTTGGCGATGTCGTTGAAGTAGACGATTGCTTTCCACACGGTGCCGCTGCCATAAAAAATTGTGGAGACGCGCGACAGCGAATCGCCGGGGCGCACGGTGTAGGTGTCCCAAGTGGAGCCGAAGCTGCCCAGCGCTTGCACGAGTTGCTGCACGACGTTGGGATCGTCGAGGTTGGGATCATCAATCTTGTCGTAAGCGGCTTTGGCGCGGAGTCGGCGGCGCAACGAGTCGTCGAGGACGATCTCACCGGCAGGAGTCTCGACTCGTTTAATATCTGTGGCGGGCGCTTCACCGCTTGGCGTTGGTGCGGGCGCGGCATCGTCGAGATGCGGCACAGGTTTATCGGGCATGAGTCCGGCGTAATTGGGATTCTGCCCGGGGGCGAAGCCGCCCCAAGCGTCGGTGAACTGTTTGTGAGTCCACGCGCAGTATTTGCCTTGTTCGCGGCGTGGGTCACGGAAGAGCGGGTCGTGGACGTAGATGTATTGATCATCGTAACCGGAGACTAAAACGAAGTGCGAACCCTTGAAATTATTTTTGGCGATGGGGTCCCAAAAAGCGTAGTTGACCAGAGCGATGAACGTGTAGCCGGCGTCAATCTTTGCTTTGAGTTCGTCGAGGGCGCGCGCTGGCACAAAGTTCGTCGGGGTGAGCGTGACCCCGCGCGATTTTCCGGCGCGCATGAGATCGCTGAACGAGGTGTATTCGCTCGCGCCGCGTTCGCCGATGTATTGATACATCTGGTCGGGGTTGATCGGATCGCCCAGTGCGTTGAGCATCATACACAAGCTGGTCGGTCCGCAATCGGCGAAGTGATCTTTGGCGTCGGGGTCCCATTGAGAACGGTAGGGGATGTTGAGTTTGACGGTGGGCATCGCGGGTCTCTCCTCTTGAATTAAAGATGGGCGTAATTATAACCAGCAGATAGCGAATAGCAAGCATGATTTGAATCTTGACTTGCTTGATCATCACGATTAAACTTTCAGCCATGAAGTTCACCCTCTTCCACCCACCCCGTTAACTCCAAGCACGCGCCCCTCCTGTTTCGGTGATGCCGACATTACGATGAGAAACTCGCTTTCTCCAAGAAAGCGGGTTTCTGAAAAACACTCGAAACAGGAGACCCTCATGACCGAAAAAATTAAAAACGCCTCGCGCCTTGCGGCGTCGTTGGTCGTCGCGCTCTACGCCATTGAACTGCTCGACGAATTCATCTACGGCTTGCACGGCGCGGCGTTGCCTTACCTAAAAACGGATCTCGACCTCACCTATACCCAGATCGGGTTGCTGTTCACCTTGCCCGGTCTGGTCGCCATTTTTGCCGAACCGATCATCGGCTTACTCGGCGACACTAAACATCGCCGCGCCTTGATGCTCGGCGGGTTAGTCGCCACCGCGCTTTCCCTTTTCCTTGTTGGCATCGGGCAAACCTATCTCGTGATCCTGTTCGCCTTCGTGATCATGGGGACTGCCAGCGGCGCGTATGTCAATCTGGCGCAAGCGACTCTGATTGATCGTGATTTGAATCGATCAGCGCCAACGATGGCGCGATGGACGATACTCGGCGCCATCGGGGTTGCCGCCTCGCCATTAATAGCTGCCACTACCTTCTACCTTGGCTACGGCTGGCGCGGCTTATACCTTTCTCTCGTCGCCGTTGCCGGACTCTACGCGGTGATTCTGATTCGTCATCGCTTCAATGGCGAACACGTTTCAGGCGAAGAGTCGGTGTCACCGAAGATTCTTTTTCAG
>CAKKQG010000172.1 GCA_919901875.1 Anaerolineales bacterium | reverse complement strand
GCGGCGGCGACCATCTCGATCATTGACAGAAGCAACTTCCCTGACATTCGTGCTTATGGCGCCGTTCAACGATCAGATTAGACCGGCGTGCCAAATTTAAGCAAAACCGATTTTCAATTGCTTGAGAACGGCAACGTCGTCCCGGTCACCGAAGTCATTCCCGAAGACATTGGGTTGCAGATCGCCGTCGTCATCGACTCTACGAAGATATTTGCCAGCCAAGACGCTTCGGCGAATAAGCTCATCAATTTAGTGCGAGACACAGCCACCAACTTCGCCATCGGCGACAAAACAAAAAACATTCGACCTTTGATGAAAGATGGTTTGGACACTCTAAGCGTGTTTGCCACCGAAGGCGTGGTCATTCAAAGTTCCAACATTGGCGGCGAGATCAATAATGCGCTCGTCGCCTACCAAAGCAAGTTTCAAGATCAAACACAAGTGTCGGCGTTGATGCGCCAAGCGATTGACGCGGTCAAAGTGGACCCGCCGGGTCGTGTGCCGCGCAAACATATTGTCATCTTCTCGAATGGTTTGCCTGCGGCGAATTATCAGGACATCACCGACACCCTGACGAAATCCGGCGTGCGCGGCAGCCTGCTCGTTCACACGGTGTGGGTCAGCTACGATGGCAACGGCGGCAAGCTCACGCCCGAAGCCGAAAATTTACAAAGACTCTCCAATGCCACCGGCGGACTCTTCCGCCAGTTACACTTCGCCAACGTCGCCACTGCCACTCAGGGTTTGTGGGAAACGATTGCCTCACAACGCCCACAATACCGTTTTACCTATCGCTCACGCGTGACTCAGTCGGGGCAGCAGAGTTTGCAAGTCATTCTTAATTTTGATGGAACGGTTAAATCCGAACCGACACCCTTCTCGGTCACGGTGTTGCCGCCAACCGTTACCTTCTCCTTGCCCGATGTCCCCGCCGATAGACCGGAGATCATCCGCAAAGCCCCCAGCACATTCTCCACCGATACCGCCGCTTTTGAACCGCGTGATCAAAAAGTGTTGGTGCAGATCAAATACCCCGACAATACTAAACGAAGCATCGCCAAAGTGCGTTTATTAATTGACGGCACCATCGTCGAAGAAAAGACCAGCCCGCCCTTTGACGCTTTCAGTTGGAACATCAGCAAATACGGGCAAACCAGCGCGCACACTGTTCAAGTAGTAGCGATTGACGAATTAGGTCTCGAAGCGAAGAGTGACGTAGAAAATATTTTGATCACCGTCGCCCTGCCGTTTGTGGGCAACGTTGCGCCGTGGATCGTGTTGATCACGTTGATCGGGATTGGCGGCTTGACCTTTGTGGCGTTGATCGCCACTGTGGTCGTTTATCTGCGGCGCCCGACGGTGATCACCAACGTCGTGAGCGATGCCGGTCGGCGTGTCAAAGAAATCACCGAGCCCTTCATCCCCACTCCGGGTCGTTCATTTTCAAAAACAGGCAAAGCCTACCTTGAAGTGATCGAGGGATTTGACGAACCCAAGCCACCCATCGAACTGGTCGGCGACAACTTGAAGCTAGGTCGTGATGAGACGCTGGTGCAGGTCATATTAAATGATCGATCTGTCTCACGTTTGCACGCCCGCATCACCGAAGAGTCCGACAGCGTTTTCTTGATCCATGATGAGGGTTCCACTTCAGGAACATGGGTTAACTACGCGCAGGTGCCGCTCGCCGGACAACGTTTGTCTCATGGCGATGTGATCAACTTGGGTCGCATCCAACTGCGATTTAATTTACGCCCATTGGCTTCGTCGTCACACTCTCATCCCACGCCGCTTGCCCGACCCAAACCTGCGCCCGTCGCGCCAGCCACGAACTACTCCACCGAGCCCTTCGATCCAAAGCCGGTGGCGCCGCCTCAACCGCCGAAGTCAAATGTAGAGACGACCACGCCCGGCGCTAATCTTGCGCCCAAGCGATCTATGGAGGAGGAACATAAAACGGAAGCCTTCACTCCTCCGGCGTGGATGCAAGCGAAACCCAAAGACGAGTCTTCACCACCCACAGACTCTGGCAGCCCTCAATAAATTGTTATGGCGGAATTGACGCTCGGAACTGTTATCGGTCCTTTCACAATCCTCGAAGCGATGCCGACAGGAAGCGGCGGCATGTCCTTGGTGTTCGTGGCGAGCGTCAATCATCGCGCACTGTCTAACGTCGAGTCCTTGCCGGATAAAGTTGCCTTGAAGATCGCTCGCGTCCTTCCACTCGATCGGATCGATTCACCTGAGCAAGCGTTTTATTTTGAGGCGCTCAATAACGAAGTTGAGACACTCAAACGCCTGCGTCACCCCAACATCACCCGGGTCTTCCCTATACCGCGCGGCTTGCCGCGCAACCCCTATACGACGCGCGCCTCTGAATTAGATGGAAGCCCGTGGATCTGCGCGCTGGAATATCTGGGCGGCGGATCGCTCGATCGTCGTTTAAAAAATCGCGGGACGCTCTCGTTAGATGAATCACTGGAGACCGCTTATCAGATCGGACTCGCCCTCGATCACATTCACGCCAAAGGCATGGCGCATCTGGACCTCAAGCCCGACAACATTTTGTTTCGCTATCCGGTGGAAGATGATTGGCACGCCGGACTTTTTCAACCGGTGCTCATTGATTTCGGCATTGCGGCAAAGATGAGCAAGACCGCGCCCCAAGCCGGGTCGTTAGCCTTTATGCCGCCGGAGCGCATCCGCCTCATGCGTGGCGAGATCGCCTCTGAAGGATATGCCGACCCATCAAAAGCCGATGTCTATGGATTGGGCGTGCTGCTCTATCGCATGTTGACCGGCAGTTTGCCGTTCGAAGGTTTGCCGCGCGAGGAGTTAGCCGAAGCGATTCTCAAAAACAGTCCGCGCTCGTCGCGCCAGATCAATCCGTCTGTGCCGCCGAGAGTAGACGAGATCATTCTCAGCGCGTTAGAGAAAGAACCCGACGCGCGCCCACGCATTGAAGAGATGATCACCCGCCTCGACGAAGCAATGGTGACTCACCCACCCGCGCCGCCCGGCGCCCGCGCCCGCGTTCAAGCGCGCCTCCCGGCGCCCACGCTGTTTTCGATCTCGGTTGTCGTCAGCCTGATCTTGGTGATCTGTTTTGCGGTGTCATTCGCGCTCGGACTCTTCGCCAGCACCTCCATCACCAATATACAAAAACCGGCGCCGACACTCATCACGACCGAGTTCGTGATTGATACGCCGACACCGGATAGACGAACACCCACGCTTACACTGCCTACTCTAGCGGCGAGTCCCACGCCATTGCCGCCGACGGGGACGCCAACGCCGGTGCTGCCGATTACAACGCCCACACCCACAGGTTAGGGGATATAAAGAATGAATCGCACTCAACGTTCTGATCTGATCGTAAGTTATCAAACTCATGCCGGTGAGACGGGCAAGAATAATGAGGACCGCTTCACCGTCCTCACCTATAAAGGCGTGACAGGTGAGAGAGGCGGCATCACCGTCGGCGTGATCGCCGATGGAATCGGCGGCAACCTTGCCGGTGAGGTGGCATCGGAGATCGCCATTGATTCGATCACCACGATCTTCGATCAGGCATCATCCAAAGCCTATCTCGATCTCTTTGCTCGCGCCTTTTCCAAAACCGTACAGACGATCAATCACTATGTTCAAAATAACGCGGATGCCGAGAAGATGGGCACGACCTGTGTCGCGGCGTTGATCGCCAACCGCCGACTCTACACGGCCTATATCGGCGACAGCCGCATGTATTTGATCCGCGATGGCAAGATGAAACAGATCACGGTGGATCATACGTGGGTGCAAGAAGCGATTGAGCATGGCATTCTCACCCGCGCCGAAGCGCGCACACACCCCAACCGTCACGTCGTGCGGCGGCACTTGGGCGCAAAAGTAGACGCCACGCCCGATTATCGTTTGCAGCTCGACGAAAAAGAATCTGCCGAAGAGTCTCAGCGCAATCAAGGTTTGCTGTTGAATCCTGGCGACATCGTCTTGCTCTCTTCAGATGGTCTGACGGATCTGGTAGATGACGCCGACATCCTCGCCACGTTTCAAAATAATCAAAAGCTGCAAGACACGGTGGATGCGCTGACATTGATGGCGCGCAAAAACGGCGGCACAGACAACATCACGATCATTGCTTTGCAAGTTCCCAATTACAACGCCAAGCCTAACGACTCTGCCAGCACGATCAGCCGCGCCATTGCCTTACTGGGATTAGGAGTTTTTAGTTTGGTCGTCTTAGTAAGTGCCGCCGTGCTTGCCTATTACCTTTTCTTCGCGACTCCGGTGACGCCGCCAACCCCAACCCCGACTCCAACTGCAACGCAGACCATCGCCATTACGTTTATACCGCCAACCATGGAATCCACGATGCCGCGCAACACACCCACGCTGGTTACGCCACTGCCCACTCTCACCTGGACTCCTTTACCCACCCTCACGCCCGCGCCCACTGCCACGCCGACGGTAGAAGCAACTAAAGCACCGTGAAAGAGATTAGAGATTGGAGATTGAACATCCCGCTATTTTTCAATAGCGGGATGTTTTTTAATTTGAGCTTGATCTTTTTTTCCATTCGCGCCACACTATCAGATATCCAACATCAAAATCCAAAATCTCAAAATCCCAAAACCCCAAAATAATCCCAACTTCCAATCTCTAATCTCCAATCTCTAACTTCTAACCACCCAACATCCAATCTCCAATCTCTATGGATTTTTTAGAAGGCATCGTCGAACGCATCACTTACTATAACGAAGAGACGGGCTACAGCGTCCTCCGCCTCAAACCGAATCAACGCGGCTTCGCCGTCACGGGTGATGATCTCTTAACCGTCGTCGGCAACCTACCCGAAGTGAACGCCGGAGAGAGTCTGCGTCTTGAAGGTGTTTGGATCGCCCACGCCCAATACGGTCGTCAATTTAAAGCCGAGAAGTGCGAACAGATTCTTCCGGCATCTGTTGAAGGCATCAAACGCTATCTGGGTTCGGGGTTGATCAAAGGCATCGGGCCCAAAACGTCGGCGCGTATCGTGAAAAAATTTGGGGCGGAGACTCTCAAAGTGATTGACGAGTCACCGAGACAGTTGCGCGATGTGTTAGGCATTGGACCCAAGAAAGCGACGCTGATCGAAGAGGCGTGGCGAGAACAAAAAGAGATCAAGAACGTCATGATCTTTTTGCAAGGACACGGCATCAGCACCGGACTCGCCGTGAAAATTTACAAACAATACGGCGACGACTCGCAACAAATCGTCAAGAAAGACCCGTACCGATTGGCGCGCGACATTTACGGGATCGGATTCAAAACCGCCGACAAGATCGCCCGTCAGCTCGGTCTGCCGCCCGACGCCCCCACCCGCTTGGAAGCCGGAGTCGCCTTCGCCCTCGGCGAACTCTCTGACGATGGGCATGTCTACAGCCCGATGCAGAGTCTAGTGACAACGGCAAGCGAAATGTTAGAAGTGAATCCTGATCTGGTCACAAGCGCGGTAGATCGTTTGCTCACCGATGGTCGCATCAAACGCGAGACGCTACAGATTCCGCAGTGGGATGTTCGGGGCGAATCGAAAGTTAAAGAGGAAGAGGCGGTATATCTCGCGCCGTTTTATTTCGGCGAGATCGGAGTCACCAATCGTCTCACGCAGTTGATGCGCTCACCCTCCTCGTATCTGAGCGATCTCCAAAATTCCCAATTACCAATTACGAATAATGATCTTTCCACTGAACAATTCTCCGCCATTCAACGCGCCTTGCAAAATAAAGTCTCGGTCATCACCGGCGGCCCCGGCACAGGCAAAACGACATCGCTCAAAGTGTTGATACAAATTTTAGAAAAAACAAAACACACTTACGCCCTCACCTCACCCACCGGTCGCGCCGCGAAACGATTAAGCGAAGCCACAGGACGACCGGCGAAAACGATCCATCGCTTGCTCGGCTTTCAACCCGGCATCGGTTTTGCTTTCAACGAAGACAAGCCTTTGCCCGTTCAAATGCTCATCGTTGACGAAGCGAGCATGATCGATCTGCTGTTGATGAACAACTTGCTCAAAGCAATTGACCCCGCGACTCATTTGCTGCTCGTCGGCGATGTGGATCAACTGCCGAGCGTGGGTGCGGGTGATGTGCTGCGCGATGTGATCGATTCCAATGCGGTTGCCGTCACCCGCCTGTCAACCATCTTCCGTCAAGCACAGGATAGTTTGATCATCACCAACGCCCATCGCATCAATCGCGGCGAGATGATTACATTACCCAGTAGAGACGATCCGTTGGATCGTCTCCCCAAAGAAGATTTTTTCCTCTTCACCACCGAAGACCCGGACAAAGCCGCCGATTGGGTGGTGGACATTGTGCAGAATCGCGTGCCAAATAAATTCGGCATCCCCTCGAAAGATATTCAAGTTCTCGCGCCCATGTATCGCGGTGCGGCGGGCGTGGCGAACCTCAACACGCGATTGCAAGAAGCGTTGAACCCGGCATCCAACCAAAAAGCCGAACGCAAGATCGGCGGACGTTTATTGCGCGCGGGCGACAAGCTAATGGTGACGCGCAACAACTACGACAAAGACACCTTCAACGGCGATATAGGTTTTCTACAAGAAGTTGATTTTGAAGATCAAAGATTAAAGATTGATTTTGAGGGACGCACAGTTGATTACGATTGGCTCGAAGCAGATGAGTTGGTTCACGCCTTTTGCATCTCAGTGCATAAGAGTCAAGGCTCAGAATATCCCGCCGTCGTGATTCCAATTTTGACTCAGCACTACATGATGTTACAGCGCAACTTGCTTTACACCGCTATCACCCGCGCCAAAAAATTATGCGTGCTGGTCGGCGCGCGCAAAGCGATTGCGATGGCGGTGAAGAACGCAACGGTGGCACAGAGGTGGAGTGGGCTCGAAGCAAGATTAAGGATTAAAGATTAATGGGCTAAAACTACAACTTGTCTTGCGTAAGCCCAGTTTGATATTTGAGTTTTGAAATTTGAAGTTATATTGCCCCCTCACAAAATCTACTGTATCCTTGTAATCACTCTATGGCAAAACGATCTGCTTCTCCAGCAATCACTATCACGCTTCCTGAGTGCATTAACAATCAGAGTTTGTTCTCAATGCACTATCTCACGGAACGCTTGCCATCTGTTGCCGAGTGGAAAACGGATGTAGCGTCTGTCGCCGCCACGATTCAAAAACTGTATAGCAAAAGCAGCGCCAGCGCCGATTCATGGAATGAGGCGCAAACGGAAAAAGAGTTTGTTCGCCCTGTGTTAGATGCGCTTGGTTGGGAATATATTCCGCAAGTGGCGCACACCAAAGGCGGCAAACGCCATGTGCCGGATTATGTTTTGTTCGCCGACCATAAAACAAAAACTAAAGCCTACGACTTGCAAGTGTCTCCCGATCAGTTTTATCCTCTCGCCTTGGCGATCTGTGATGCCAAGTATTGGGGAAGAGCTCTTGACGCGCAATCTCCCAATGACGAGCGCGACACACATACCAACGCCAACCCTAGCTTTCAAATTATCAACTATCTCGTCGGCACAGATCGATCATATGGCATTCTCACCAACGGCAAAGTGTGGCGGCTCTACGCCCAACGCGTGCGCTCGCGCACCACAACATTTTTTGAAATAGATGTATCGCAAGCGATTGAGTCTAAAGATGAAGTGGCTCTACGATTCTTCATTCTTTTCTTTCGTTGCAAAGCATTTCAACCCGATCCCACATCGGGTAAAAGCTTTTTAGATCGCGTCTTGAACGAAAGCATTGAGTATGCGGTCAAAGTTCAGGACGAATTAAAAGAATTAGTCTTTGAAAAAGTTGCGCCGTTGTTGGTGCAAGGCTTCGTGACATGGCGTAAAGAAGTGGGCGGCATTGAAACTGAAACACCGCAAACATTAGTCATGCTCTACAAAGCCGCGCTCGTGGTGTTGTATCGTTTGTTGTTTGTGTTCTACGCCGAGTCGCGCAACTTATTGCCGGTACGCGACGCTAAAGGATATGGAAACTATTCGCTAGCAAAAATCTGCCGCGATGTTGTCCAAATGCAAACCGAAGATGTGCCGCTCGGGCTCACCGCGCCTTTCGTCTGGTCAAGGTTAGAAGCGATATTTCAAGTCATCGCTAAAGGTGAAAAATCGGTTGGTATCCCCATTTATAACGGTGGTTTATTTTCTGACCAGCCGTTGAACGGCAATGTGAAATTGAAGGATTTGAAAATCGGAGATCGCTTTATTACAAGCGCATTGGATCTTCTAGCGCGGCGATATGACAAGGTCACTGATCGTAAAAATTTTATTGACTACAAAGATCTGGATGTTCGCCATCTAGGAAGCATCTACGAAGGCTTGTTAGAATTTCAACCGCGCTTTGCCGAAAAAAATATCGCGGGCGATTCCAAACACGCGCTGGTCAAAAAAGGCGAGGTCTATCTCGCCAATGATAAAGGTCAACGTAAATCCACCGGCTCGTATTACACGCCCGATTACGTTGTCAAACATATCGTCACGCACACCTTGGGGCCCGTCGTATCTGAGCGCGAGAAAAAGTTTAGAGCGCAGATGGAAGAGATCGAATCGCTCCGCAATAAAATGGCGAAAGCACGAAGCCCCGAAACGAGTCGCGCCTTGCGCCAAGCCTATGACGAGATATCGGCAAAGGTCGTCGCTACTCTCATTGATATTCGGGTTTGCGATCCTGCCATGGGGTCGGGTCATTTCCTTGTTGAAGCCGTAGGGTATCTTACCGATCGCTTTGCCGCGTTGCTCGCCGAATATCCAGTGAATCCTTTGTTAGAAGAAATCAAAGCGATGCGAAAGCAGATCATGGAAAATTTGCGCGAGCAAGGGATCAAACCCGATCCGAATCAATTGGATGACAAACATTTGCTCAAGCGCATGGTAATCAAGCGATGTATTTATGGTGTTGACTTGAATCTAATGGCGGTTGAGTTAGCCAAGCTTTCACTTTGGCTAGACTCGTTTACGATTGGCGCGCCACTTTCATTCCTTAATCATCACCTCAAACATGGCAACTCGGTCATTGGCACGCGCGCCGAAACTGTGCAGCGCGAACTCGAATCTACTCCCGCGCGCAACGGGCGCAAAGTTGCCGAATCAACATTGCAAGGGCATCTTTTCGGCAGCGCTTTTGCCGGGATGTTGACGGCAACAGCCCTGATGCGCGATGTAGCGAATCTCACTGACGCAACGATTGAGCAAGTTGAACAGAGCGCGGAAAAATATACGTCATTCGAGCGCGAGATACTTCCCTACAAGCGCGTTTTAGATTTATGGGTCAGCCGTCACTTTGGGAATCAGCACGCCGAAGATTTTTTGCGCTTATACGGTCAGGACGCATTACAAGCCGTTGTAGGAGATGAAAGCAAAATATCACCACAATACCGTGAGGCAATGGTGAAGGCGCGAACACTTTATCAGGAACAACGATTCTTTCATTGGGATTTAGAATTTCCTGAAGTGTTCGTTGATCTCGTTAACTCTCAATGGCAATCGCATGCAGGCTTTGATGTCGTCATCTCCAACCCGCCTTACGTAGACGTGTCGCCCGATCCCTATTTCCGCAAAACATCACACTGTCCATCGTCAGCCAATCTCTATGCCTATATGATCGAAACATCAGGTTCGATCATCGCCCCAAACGGGCGGCTCGGCATGATCGTCCCTCTGTCGCTGGTATGTTCGTCTCGCATGGAAAAGCTGCGCGGGTGGTTCACCGAAAACTTCCACACGATCCGCGTCGCCAATTTTGGAATCCGCCCGGCAAAAGTTTTTCCGAATGTGGATCAACGAGTCACGATCGTTCTTGCCCAACGCCACCAAACGGGGATGCCGACTCCATTAAAGTTACACTCCACCCGCCTCTACCATTGGCACGAGGGCGAAGAACTCCAACTTATCAACAACTTGCAGTACGGCGAAATTACCGATTTACCTAAAGCCTTAGGCTGGCCTCG
>CAKKQG010000171.1 GCA_919901875.1 Anaerolineales bacterium | reverse complement strand
AGGTGTGCGTGTGGGTGTAAGTGTAGGCGTGCGCGTAGAAGTCAAAGAGGGTTCGGGTGTAGGTGTAAAAGTTAAAGTGGGTTCGGGCGTATCCGTAAGACGAACAATGCGCGTCGGCGTATCTGTGATCGTCGGCGGAGGCAGCATAGACAAAACTATCGCGCCGATGATCGCCGCGCCAACGATCACCGCCAGCCCGCTCACAACCACGCCCGCAACGATCATGCCCGCGCCCAAACCCGAATCCGGTTTGGGTTTCGGAGTCGGCGGCGGCACGACGAGAAAATCTAAATTATGTTGAGTGAACGTCGCGCCCGCCTCATCGCCCAACGATTTGCGAATCCGCAAGGCTTGATTCAAAAGTGATCGCGCCGATTCGATCTGACCAACGCCGATATCGCGTGTGCCAAGTTGGTGCAACGCCCACCCTTCCACCGCGTGGTCGCCGCCACGCTTCGCCGCATCCAGCACACTCGCCAACGTCGCCTTCCACACATCCCACAACCCGTGCAGAGTCAAATACGGGTCAATGCCGCGCCCCAACGCCATGACATCTTCCAAACGATTCAGATCGCTCGCCCACTTGATCGCGCCCAACACGTTGCCCAACTCATCGCCGTGCAATTCAAAATTTTTCGGCTGAGTCGAGATCACGTCACGCAAATAGTAAATCAACTGACTCTTGATCGCTTGTTCATCCACATCGCGCTTAACGATCCCGCGCATTGCCGGATCGATTCGCAAACGCGGGCTGTTGGCATGAAGTAGTTCCATCGCCTTTAATTTTTCAATGGATGCTTCACTGATATTCAACATCTTCGCGTCAACCGACACGCCATTGGCAACAGAGGCAATCGCTAACGCCTTCTTCTCGCCATCACTCAACAGTGAATAGGCTAACGAGTAAGCGCGTTCAATGCCCGCCTTCATCTTCTCTTTTGATTCGACCTTGGCATCCTTCAAGGCATCACGCAAACGATCTAACGCGAGATTGTTCGCCTTCATCACGCTCGCCGCCGTCACAATCGCCAACGGGCAATCGCCGAGCAGTTCGCAAATAGAATCAATAATCGCTTTCGATCCTTCGCTCAACGTCGCATCGGTCTTGAGGGCAAAGAGTTGAATTGAATCGCCACGCTTTAAATCTCTAATCTCCAATCTCTGATTGGCTTCATCTGCTTGTGTAGACGTGATCATCACCGCCCCTTGCGGAAAAAGATCGGGCAGAGTTGAAAGTTGTTTTGTCGAAAAATTGAGGTTGTCGAAAACGACGAGCGGCTTGGTGTTGCTTAGATAGGTGCGGGCGGTTGTGGTGCTTACTTTTAACTGCGGCTCTGATTCATACAGCGCATCGAACATTCGTTGGATCACATCATCAAAACTCAAAGCGTCGCCATCTTCGTCCACGCCTTCCATCAGGAGAACGCCATTTGGCATTTGGCTGGCGGCGTCACCTGCGGCAGCTTTTTTGATCAACGCCGACTTGCCGACTCCATCCTCACCGTAGATCGTGATCGCCTCACGCGCTTGAATCCATTTCTCAATTTGATTCAACTCGTCAACACGATTCACGAAGTTGCGCGGCGCGCGCGGCGGCTGCGGCATGGCATCGCGCAGCTTCACACGCGGCGATGCCTGTTTATAAACAATTGTGCCGTGATTGGTATTGACGACAAAATTATTGTCGCCCACCACGATGCTGCCTTCGACGTTGCCACTAACTGTGATTGTCATTTGCTTCAAATAAACAAACGTATTTCGTATTGCGTATTCCGTGATACGCATTACGAAATACGCAATACGTTACATCAACTTCACTTCATCCCCCTCTACAAATCTTTGCTTGCCTTTTGCATTCCACACCGTCACCCCACCCGAACCCACCACTTGATAACGATGATCGCTGCACATCAAAGCGGTGTTACCTTCCACGCCGATTAATGTTGCCTTGCCCATCATCATCTTGATCGCCCCGCCCCATTGCTCGCCAAACTCGTCGTAATGCGGCACGATCACCACGTTGGGCAAAAAACCAAAAGCATTTTTAAACGGGACGATTGTTGGAAAACTTGGAATGTGTTCGCCGAAGATCATCGCCCCCGCGCTGCAACCGGCGATCACGCCGCCGCGAGTCAACACATCGTGGATCGCCGCCCACGCTTTTGAATCGCGCATCGTCTTCAACAAATAATCGGGCTTGCCGCCGGAGAGATAAACAAAATTTGCGGCGCGGATTTTTTCGGCGAGCGACTCATCATTGGCAGTGAGGCGATCAACCACCTTCACCGCTTCAACCTTCGCGCCCAACTTCGTAAAATGATCCACGCCCAGTTGCGACCAATGCCGAATGGAGGTCTCGCCCTCTTCCCCCGCCGCCGTTGGCAAACACACCACGCGCGGATCATCAACGCGACTCAACAAAACCCGATCTACCTTCTCCATTGGATCAAGATACTCGCCACTACCAACAAGAGCAATTGTGCCATTCATAGCAGATTGCCGATAGCCGCTGGCTGATAGCAAAACATCTTGCGTTGTTTGTTATCCGTCATTTGTCATTCTTCATTCTTCATTTTTCATTTCTTGTCTCTCCCCACCAAATCCCCTTCCACCTTCACATCCGAATCGTTGATGTTGACACCGCCGCTTTGGTTGTGAACGTTCTGCGTGTCAACCACTGTGTTGCTATTGCCCATCACGAGGTTGCCCTTTACGTTACCGCCAACGGCGATACCACCCGCGCCAGCCGCCACGCCGCCGCGAGTCGCCACCGCGCCCGAACCCGTATTCGTGATCGAGTCGCCTAGTTGTGCTTTCGCAACGTCTAACATCTTTTCTAATTCCTTCGCATATTGCCAATCCAACTCAAACACTTTCCGCAACTCTTTGCGAAACGAGGCTTCGTTGTCTGGATCATCGGGCTTGGCGGCAAAATCTTTCATCGCTTCTTGCGCCGCCTCCTTGCGCCCAATCTTTTGGCGAATCGATTCCCAAAGCACACGCACCGTTTCAGGCAACTTCCCGCCAATTTTCTCAATCGCTTTCTCTCCGGCTTTCATCATCAACGGTGAAAGCAGTGTGACCACACTTGCCGCAAGAGTTGTCGCATCCATCATGATCTCCTTCTATTGAAAACTTATTTGTAACTACTCACCGCTCTGCCCCGCCGATTGAAATCGGCGGCTGAAACAGGGAAACCTGCTGAAGCAGGTTAGCGGTGTCGTCAGTGCGTTTCAACGCACTTCCCCGTTTCAGCCGCGAAATTCATTTCGCGGGCAGGCAGGCGTGAGCAGTTGCACTTATTTCTTCCACTTCTCTCAAACCGTATTGTAAGAACGTTGGAGGGCTTCGGTGGTTATCATGCGGTTAGTATACATTAGACCCGCATAGAAAAGTTCGCCCCAACGTTCACGTTGAGTCAGACTCAAAGTTACCAGAGGGGGCGAAACAGTTTTGATATTTGGCTGACATCTTATA
>CAKKQG010000170.1 GCA_919901875.1 Anaerolineales bacterium | reverse complement strand
TCTTTTCGCAACACGTCGGCGATGCCGATGGTGCCGATGAGATGCGCCACGCCGTTTTCGAGCCGCGCGACGGCGACAGATGTTTTGCCTTCGTCTTGCATCTGCTCAAGATGTTTCTGGGCGAGTTCCATGCCGATGGTTTTAAATGATTCGAAGTAACGCAAGCTGCCCACGCAAACATCCAGCCCATTCAAGGTGGCGCGGACTCCTTTGCCCGTCTCCGATTGAAAGGCGGTTGCCTCAAACAATTTAATTCCGCGCGCGTTTGCCGTCTTCACAATTGCTTGTGCCAACGGATGTTCCGATTTCGCCTCCACACTCGCCGCCAGTTTGAGCAATTCATTTTCATCGCCGCTTAAACTGATGACTTTAACGTCGGTCACTTGCGGCTTGCCGAGCGTGAGCGTTCCGGTTTTATCAAACGCCACAACTTTAATGCCTGCCGCTTCTTCCAGATATACGCCGCCTTTGAACAACACACCTTTGCGCGCCCCGTTGCCGATAGCCGAGAGAATCGAAGCGGGCGTGCTGATGACCAAGGCACAGGGCGAGGCGCTGACCATGAGAACCATCGCGCGATAGAATGCCGAATTGAATTTTTCGCCGAAGATAAAAATGGGAACGATGATCGCCAACGCGGTGAAGATGATCACGCCCAGCGCGTAATACTGTTCGAACTTGTCAATGGTGCGTTGCGTCTTCGCCTTCTCGCTGTGCGCTTCTTCTACTAAGATAATCAATTTTGCAATCGTCGAGTCCTTCGCCAACTTGGTCACGCGAATCTCAAGCCCGCCTTGTTGGTTGATCGTCGCCGCCAACACATCACTCCCGATGCGCTTCATCACCGGCATCGATTCGCCGGTGATCGAAGATTGATCCACCGCGCTCTCGCCTTCAATGACCACACCATCCATCGGGATGCGCTCGCCGGGTCGCACAATCGCCACGTCGCCCACGATAATTTTTTCAATCGGCATGATCACGGCTCGTCCACCTCGGCGGATCAATGCTTTGTTAGGTCGCAACTTCATCAAGGCTTTGATGGCGTTGCGCGTGCGATCCATCGCAAAGGCTTGCAATACGTTGGAGAGCGAGAAGAGGAACAACAACATCGCGCCCTCAAAGGGTGAGCCGACAACCCACGCACCCGCCGCCGCTAACACCATCAGCAGGTCAACGTCAATCGTGAAGTGACGCAGCGATTCAAGTCCGCCTCTGAGTCCGAAGACGCTGCCGGTGAAGTAGGCAATCGCAAAAAAGATGAAAGGGATGATCGGTTGGGCCTGCAGGTATTCGGCGATGAGTCCGCCGAACATGGTGACGAAGGTGATGGCGGTGAAGATCGCCTCAATGCGGTCGGCGGTGAACCACTCCAAAGCTTTTTTCCACTGCGGTTGCGGTCTCGCCGCTTCGTCCGCCGCCTCTGTTTCCTTCGCTTCGATCTTCACCCCGAAATTTTTCACTTGCTCCATAATTTGATCGGGCGTGATCAAGCCGTTATCGTAGGTGACGCTTAACACGCCGCCCATATAACTGGCGGTGGCGCGGCGCACGCCTTGAATTTTGTTCATGCGATGTTCGATCTTCGTCGCGCACGATTCGCAGGCGCGACCGGCTTGCGGGGCGAGACGCAAGGTGCAGGTATCAAACCGTTGGCGCAGAGTCGGCTCCACCTTGCGCGCCAGAGTCACGATCGCTTCATCGTGAATCACGGCAGGATCATATTCAAACGCCACTTGCTCGCGCGCGGTGTCTACTTGAATATCCACAATGCCCGCTTGATCGGCGATGGCATTGTTCACCACTTCAAAACAATTTTCTTCATCATCGGGTATAGAACTCATACTATTGTTCCCTCGCCGCCGATTATAACTCTGACAGGAATTTGATACGTTATCTTTGCCTTAAGTGAAGTTATAATCGTCATGAAGATACCAAAGACTTCCGAAGTCTGCGAGACTTCGGAAGTCTGCCTATAGGAGATATGATGACAGAATTTTTCACCCGCGCTCACTATCAAGAATCTGCCGCCTACATTCGCTCGCGCACAAAACATCAACCGAAGATCGCTCTCGTTTTGGGTTCAGGTTTTGGCGAACTGGCTGGCGCCGTGCAGAACGCCGATATTATTTCTTCAAAGGATATTCCGCACTGGCCGCCGTCTACAGTGGAAGGGCATAGTGGTCAATTGGTAATCGGGATGTTGGAAGGCAAAACGGTTTTTGTTCAACAAGGGCGCGCCCATTATTACGAAGGTCATTCGATGCAGCAGGTGACTCTGCCGGTGCGCGTGATGCGCGAACTCGGCATCACGCACGTATTCTTCACCAATGCGGCTGGCGGTATCAATCAATCGTTCAAAAACGCCGACCTGATGGCGATCACCGATCACATTAACTTTTTGGGATTCGGCGGCGTGAGTCCATTGCGCGGACCCAACGATCCCACTTTGGGTCCGCGTTTCTTGGATATGTTGAATGCTTACGACAAAGACTTGCGCGCGCTGGCAGTGAGCGTTGCCAAAGAAGCGGGCATCGATCTTAAACAAGGCGTGTATGGCGCGTTGGGCGGACCCACGTTTGAAAGTAACGCTGAATTGCGTTTCTTAAAGTTGGCGGGGTGTGATGCGGTGGGCATGTCTACTGCATCGGAAGTGATCGTGGCGCGGCACGGTGGCATGAAGGTGTTGGCGATCTCCGGCATCAGCAACATGGTGAACTTGGACGGTCACACGCCGACGGATCACGAAGAAGTATTGGCGACCGGAAAAATTCTTGCGCCGAAGTTGATGACGGTGTTGAGGGGAGTCTTGAGGCAATTAGAAATATAGATTAAACATTTCGCCGCGAATTTCGCTAATTATCACGAATTAGAAAACGTTTCGCGTTCATTCGTGTAATTCGCGGCATATTTTTTTCATGCAGCGACTCGCCGATGCGATTCTTTTGTTTGTCACGTATCAAAGGTGGATCTATATCGCGTTGGCATCGCTCGGCGTGGTGCTGGTGTTGGTATGGTGGTGGGCGGGACACAAGTTGCGTTACAAAATTTTTGGTTTGGAGCGCGAGTCGCTAAAGAATACGCGCACACGCTCGGTGACGAGTTTGATGATGGTGATATGTATCGGCGTTTCGATCTGGATGATTAATTCGTTCATCGCCCCGAACTTAAGTGAGTTGATGGGAATCCCTTTCACGCCGACTCCTGCAAAACCGACGAACATCCCTGCGCCAACCGCCACCTCGCCTCTGGTGTTGCCCGGATTCCAAACCCCGACCAGTCAAGCCACCTCGGGTCCCACGCCGACAAAAACAAAAGTGCCGGCAGGTGGTTCCGGATGTTTGAATCCGAAAGCCGGTATCACCAGTCCCATCCCCGGCTCGATCTTATCCGGCGAAGTGGAAGTGCGCGGCAACACCACGATTGACAACTTCGCTTTCTACGTGGTTCAAGTTTCATCACTGGGTCAAAATTGGCTCACGGTGATCACCGATAAGAAGCCGTTGTTAAATGGTTTGTTGGGTAAATGGGATACGCGATTGCAAACTCCGGGCGAATACGCGCTGCGATTAGTTGTTTACGACTCCACCGGAAAATTTCCCGAACCCTGCACCATCCCCATCACCATTGTGCCACTGCCGACGAAAACACCGGAACCCTAGTGAATAGTTATCAGTGAACAGTGATCAGTGGCACTGCTCACTGCCTACTGATAACTGATTACTGTTCACTGCTATACTTGCAATATGTCCGACCGTCTCCCCGTCATCGTTCGTCCGGCGCGTTCTGATGATATTCGCGCCATCATTGATTTCGACTCCAGTTACGCCACCGACTATGTTTGGCAAATGGAATTTCGTGAAGACGATGGCGCGGTCACATCCGTCTTTCGCAAAGTGCGTTTGCCGCGCTCGATGCGCGTGATCTATCCGCGTGATACCGCCACGCTCGCCGATCAATGGACTCATCGCCGTTTGTTCATCGTCGCCGAAGTGCAAGCGCATGTGCGCGGATACTTAAGCATCACCGATGGCACGATCCACGATACGGCCTGGGTCGCCGAGTTCGCCGTCGAACGCAAAGTGCGCAAGGTAGGCATCGGCACGGCGTTGATCTCCTCGGCTGTGGATTGGGCGCGCAAGGCAGACAAACGGAGACTCATCATCGAAGTGCAATCGAAAAATTATCCAGCGATCTGCTTCTGTCAAAAGCACGGCTTCGTTTTTTGTGGATACAGTGATCGCTATTTTGCGAATCAGGATATAGCCGTGTTTTTTGGGATGTCACTGTAAAGGCAAAAAATCAAAAATCAAATTTCAAAAATCCCAAAATCCCAACTTCAAACATCCAATCTCCAATCTCCAATCTCCAATCTCTAATCTCCTTCATGTCCCTCCCCGATCTTCTTACATTCTTCGCCAACTTCTTCGCGTGGCTAAATCAAATCCTCACGGCGACGATTGTCATCACCGCCTTGTCGTTGTTGATGTACAGCCTGACGTTTAATTTGCATGATCGCGCCGCGCGATCTTTCAGCACGGTTCTGTTTGCGATCTCGGTCGTGTTCGTCGGCGATTCGTTTGCGGCGATCTCCACTCGCCCTGAGACCATCGAAGCCTGGCTACGTTTTCAATGGTTGGGCATCGCCTTCATGCCGACTGCCTACTTTCATTTCTCCGATGCGATGCTGGCGACCACCGGCTTACTGTCGCGCGGGCGGCGTTACGTCGCCGTGCGAATCGGGTATCTCCTCAGCGCGATCTTTTTTATCGTCGCCGCCTTTACCGATTGGCTGGTGTTCGATCCAACAGTCGAAGGTCGCGCCCAACATCTTCAAGCGGGTGCATTGTTTTACATCTTCACCGTTTTGTTCGCGCTGGCTTCAATCGTCGCTTGGTTCAATCTGTATCGCGCCTATCGTCGCTGCCTCACCGCAAACACGCGCCGCCGCGCCGCCTATTTGCTCATCGCCTCAATCGCCTTGCCCATCAGCGTCTTTCCATATTTACTGCTCGTCGGCGGCTCCACGCCCTCACTGCACCCATTAATTTTTTGGTGGCTCTCCGTTCTGGGCAATTTGATCATCGGCGCGATGATCACCCTGATGGCTTACGTCGTCGCCTTCTTCGGCACGGCTCAGCCCGATCGCGTGATCAAGAGCCGCCTCTTTCAACATCTTCTGCGCGGACCCTTTGTCGCTTCAATCGTATTGGGGATCATGGTGATCGCCGGACGAGCGGCTCGCGCCTTGGGGAATGGCGAATCACAAGTGGTTGCCGTCGCGGCGATAGGAACGTTGATCCTTCTTCAATATGTGATCACCCTCGTCCGCATTCCGTTAGAGCGCCGACTCTTTTACGGTGGACTTAAAGATCGCAGTGATGTGCTGCGGATTCAAACATTGGGCGAGCGGTTGCTCACCGCCGATGACACGCACGAGTTTTTGGAATCGGTGACGGCAGCCGCCTGCGATCTGCTGCGCGTGCGTTCGGCGTTTGTCGCCGCCGTTGAATCCGATGGCGCGCGCGTCGAAGCGAAGATCGGTTTGGATAATCCGCCGGAAGATAGCAACGTGTTAACTCTTGCTGTGATGCAGAACGGCGCGGGCGCGGCGATCCAATCGGGCTTATTTGTTTGGGATGATTATTGGGTGCTGCCATTGCGAAGCGGGATCGAATCGGAAGTGATTGGCTTACTGGCGTTGAAGGCGCGAGCTGATCAACCCGACCTGACTCACGAAGAGGCGCGGACTCTGCAAGCGTTAGCCGATCGCGCCGCCGCCGCTCTCGAAGACCGCCGCGCGCAGCGAAAACTTTTTTCCACTGTTGAAACGTTGTTGCCGCAGGTTGAGCGTTTGCAAAAACTTCGCGCCGCTTCGCGCTACGCTTCGGCTAACGTCATCAAGCCCGAACCTAAAGTGGACGCTGGTTTAATCCAAAGTGTGCGCGAAGCGTTGAGCCAGTATTGGGGCGGACCCAAATTGATCAACAGCCCATTGTTGCGATTGAAAGTCGTCGAACGCGCCTTGCAAGATCACGATGGCAACGCGGCGAATGCTCTGCGCGCAGTATTGCACGACGCCATTGAGCGCGTGAAGCCCGAAGGTCAACGTCGCTTCACAGCCGAGTGGATCATTTACAACATTCTGGAAATGAAATTTATGCAGGGCAGACGTGTGCGCGAAGTGGCGATGCGTTTGTCTGTCAGCGAAGCCGACCTGTATCGCAAACAGCGAGTTGCCATCGAACAAGTAGCGCGCATGATCGCTACGATGGAACGCGAGATCGAAGGGGTGGATGAGGATGAATACACAATCGCTGGAGATTAGAAGTTGGATGTTGGAAGTTGGATCGCTTTTCATTCATCATTCATCGTTCCGCATTCATCATTTTTAAAGAGGAGACTTTATGCAACACAGAATTTCATTGTCCGGAATCTTCCCCCCTATCCCCACACCGTTTAAAGAAAATGGCGACGTGGATTTTGATCATCTCGGATCGAATCTGGAAAAATGGAACAGTGAGCCGCTGAGCGGTTATGTTTTGGGTGGCTCGAATGGCGAATACGCCTACCTCACCGAAGATGAGCGCGTGGAATGTGTGCGCGTGGCGCGGCAAACGATTCCGCGCAACCGTTTGTTGATTGCGGGATCGGCAATGGAATCCACCCGCGCAACGATCAACTTAACGCAGCGCATGGCAACTGCGGGCGCGGACATCGCCATTGTGGTCACGCCTAATTATTACAAAGCGCGTATGACCGTCGCCGCGATGGAGCATCACTACAAACAAGTGGCAGACGTTTCACCGATCCCGACGATGCTCTACAACGTTCCGGCGAATACCGCTTACGAACTTCCGGCGCAAGCGGCGATCAATCTCGCTACACACCCGAACATCATTGGCATGAAGGAGAGCGGCGGCGACATCACCAAGATCGGTTTTATGGTGAGCGAGACGCGCGGCATAGATTTTCAGATCGTCGCCGGTTCGGCAGGATTTTTGTTGGCGGCGTTATCGGTGGGGGCAGTGGGCGGCGTGGTTGCTTTAGCCAACATCGCCTCACGCAAACTGGCGCAGATGATGGAAGCGTTTCATAAAAACGATCTCACTCAAGCGCGTGAGATTAAATTGCCATAGATTGACGCCAACTACGCTATCACCTCACGCTTCAACGTGCCCGGTCTCAAAGCGGCGATGGATATGTTGGGCTACTACGGCGGTCCCGTTCGCTCGCCGATGCTGCCGTTGACTGATGAAGAGAAGGCGGCGTTGAGGAAGACGTTGGTGAAGGCGGGGGTAATTAAATGATGAATGAGGAATGATGAATGAAGAATAAACTGGGTTTAAAAGCAGAACGCTGAAAGCGCTGATCACGTTGAACATCGCTGAATACTAAAAAGAGAATCAGCGTTCATCTGCGCGCTTCGCCTCAAAGAACCGTTTCGTTTTTGGAATTTGGGTTTTTGGGATTTGGGATTTCACGGCGTTATCCCTTGCTGTTTCATGTCATCAAGCATTTTTTCGAACGAAGTCACTAA
>CAKKQG010000169.1 GCA_919901875.1 Anaerolineales bacterium | reverse complement strand
GGCAAATGGCAAATGGCAAATGGCAAATGGCAAATGGCAAATGGCAAATGGCAAAACTTCCCGAAGTGCTTCGCACATAACTTCGGGAAGTTTTTTGTTGCGATAATTTGCGGAATGTATTGGCGGATTGATGACAAATAGAGGATGATTTTTTGCGGTTGGTTATGTTAAACTATTTGCGAAGACCTTGAAGGTTTTGGAAACCTTCAAGGTCTAACACAGCCTCGGAGACTCTCCATGTTGACACTCATTGAAAAAATTATCTTTGTCTTTCTCTCACTTGGTTCGGCGTATTTTGCTTATCTCACGGCAGAACGAATCTATCGTATCGTGCGGCGCGGCGCAGGGGCGGTTGGTTTAGACGAACTGGTGAAGCGGGCGATCAACGCCACGATCATTTTTGTTTCGCAAAAAACTGTTCTGAAGAAAAGATTCTTGCCGAGTCTTGCTCATGCGTTTGTGGCGTGGGGCTTTACCTATTATCTGCTCGTGAACATCGCCGATGGGTTGAGAGCCTTCTTCGGTTTCACCTTGCCTGATGAGAACAACATCGTTAGCAACCTGTATCGTTTGGGCGCGGACTTGTTGAGCTTAGGCGTGTTGTTCGGCATGGTGGCGTTGTTGTTGCGCCGAGTCACTGTCGGGCGCAAAGTGTTCGCCTATCGTGAAGGCGTAAAGGTTCACCCCAAAGCTATCAACGGCATCAAACGCGATTCGCTGATCGTCGGGTTGTTCATTCTCTTTCACGTTGGCTGGCGGTTTTTGGGCGAGAGCTTTCATCTCGCCGAGAAAGGGATTGATACGTGGCAGCCCTTCGCCAGTTTGCTCTCGCTCGTGTGGGAGACTCTTCCAAAAGATACTCTGATCTTAATGCAGCACGCCGCCTTTTGGTGCGCTATTGGATCGATCTTGTTGTTCGTCCCATACTTTCTCTACTCGAAACACATCCACATCTTCTTCGCGCCGATCAATTATTTACTCAAACCTAAACGTCTCTCCATCGGTCAACTCGATAAAATAAATTTTGAGGACGAAACGCTTTCGGAGTTTGGGGCGACTCGATTAGAGCATCTCTCGCAAGCGCAGATCATTGACGCTTATTCGTGCATCATGTGTAATCGCTGTCAGGATGTTTGTCCGGCATACACCACCGGAAAAGTTTTGTCACCCTCGGCGTTGGAGATCAACAAGCGATATTATTTGAACGAGTTCGGGGGCGAGTTCGCTAAAGGGAAAGAGTCGGCGCCACTTTTGGAATTTGCCATTAGCGAGGAGGCGGTGTGGGCTTGCACGGCGTGCGGCGCGTGCGTGGAAGTATGTCCCGTCGGCAACGAGCCGATGCGCGACATTCTAGAAATCCGCCGCGCACTGACTCTCAACGAAAATAATTTTCCACAGCAACTTCAACAAGCGTATAAAGGCATGGAGCGTCAGGGCAACCCGTGGAGCGTTGCGCCCGAGACGCGACTCGATTGGGCGAAGGGTTTGAACGTGCCGACGATTGAACAAAATGCCGAGCCGGAAATTTTGTGGTGGGTTGGCTGCGCGCCTGCCACCGATGCCCGCGCGCAAAAAACGGCGCAAGCCTTTGCAAAAATTTTAAACGCGGCTGGAGTTAATTTTGCGGTGTTAGGCAAAATGGAACGATGCACTGGCGACTCGGCGCGACGCGCGGGCAACGAGGCATTGTTCTTTGAATTGGCGACGGGCAACGTGGAGACTCTGAACGAAGTAAAACCCAAACGAATCGTCACCACTTGCCCGCACTGTTTGCACACGCTCGCCAACGAGTATCCGGCGTTCGGCGGCAACTACGCGGTGATTCATCACACACAATTAATTGATGAGCTCT
>CAKKQG010000168.1 GCA_919901875.1 Anaerolineales bacterium | reverse complement strand
ACGGTGAGCAGAATATGAAGCGGCGCGATAATTAACTCCGAACCGGGCCACACTTGACGCTGTAATTCTTCGGCGGTGTGAAAATCAGAAATGGAAGTGAGAGGGCGAATAGTGATCATGGAGATTAGAGATTAGAGATTGGAGATTTGAAGTTTGAAGTTTGAAGTTTGAAGTTTGGGGTTTTGAGATTTGGAATTTGGAATTTTTTATCCCCACATTTTCTGCCGCATCGCCTCGCCCCAATTCTTATTCGCCATATACCCAATCGTTTGCTCAAAACGCGACGGCTTGATGCCAAAGTAACGGGTGACGCTGACAAGTTCGCACAAACGATTCACCGCAAAGTGATCGAAACTGCGCGCGGTGATCAGGGGATGCGGAGTCGTGCCCTCTAACACTTTCGTCGCCCAACGTATATAGGGCAGACCCACACGAAACATGGCGCGATGTTTCGTGGTCACGTCCATTACATTCTTCATCATCTGTTCCAGATTCAAAAATTCAGGACCGCCCAGACTCACAGTTTGATTAATCATCGTCGGGTCTTCTAAGATCAAACTCAAACACGTCACCAGATCATCCACCCACAGCGGCTGCATCAATGTGCGTCCATCGCCGGGCAACAAGAACAGACTCGGGTTGAGGGCAAGCGCCATAGCAAAAGAATTTATAAACGCATCTTCTTCGCCAAACAAAATCGCCGAGCGAACAATCGTATACGGCACCTCGCTGCGTCTGATCATCTCCTCAATGCGACCTTTAACACGCTGCATCTCAAATGCTGATTCACGTTCCGCGCCCAAATGCGAAAGATAAATGATGCGGCTCACGCCCGCTTCTTTTGCCGCCTCTAAAACTTTGCGCGTGCCTTCTACATCCACCTTCTCTAAATCCCCGCGCTGACCTTTCCATTCTGCACTTGCCAGATGAAACACGGTATCCACACCCGACATCGCCGCGCGCACACCACGAAACTCGGTGATGCTTGAGATCGCCACTTGCACCGAAACACCTTTGGGCAAACGCGGCGGCTTCTTGGAAGGTTGAATCAAACAACGCACGTCTGCGCCCATCTCAGCCAAACGCGGCAGCAGTGCGCGTCCCACGAAACCTGTTGCTCCTGTCACGAGAATCATTCTGCGCGGATAATACGCGCCTAATGAGAGTCGGTCAAGCGTCACGAAACTAACGAAGTGCATGAGTGTTATATTGTCAAACCAAACTTCCGAAGGGGCGTAGCATGCTACGCCCCTTCGGAAGTCTTAGAGGAGAGAGAACATTGAAGACACGAGTCGTCATTACAGGTGTTGGAACACTCAGCCCATTAGGGTTAGATGTTGAATCCACATGGCAAAAAATTAAAAGCGGCACATCGGGCGTTGCGCCGATCACATTGTTCGACGCCAGTGAACACGAAACAAAATTCGCGGCAGAAGTTAAAGGCTTTGATCCCGAATCAATTTTAGGCAGACGTGACGCACGGCGGATGGATCGCTTCGTTCAATTTGCGGTGGTGGCGACACAGCAAGCCTTAGAGGATTCAAAATTAAAGATTGATGATTCGAATCGGGATCGGGTAGGGATATTAGTTGGCACGGGCATCGGCGGCATCAACGTAGTTTTAAATGAGATTGAAACGTATCGAGTCAAAGGTCCGCGCCGCGTGAGCCCGTTTTTGATCCCGATGATGCTGCCCGATACGGCAAGTGGTCAAATTGCGATCAACTTCGGCGCGCGGGGACCGAATCTCTCGGTGTCGTCGGCGTGCGCTACCGGAACAAACGCCATTGGCGAAGCGTGCAAAATGATCCAGCGCGGTTCAGCCGAGGCGATGATCACCGGCGGCACCGAATCGGCGGTGATACCGTTGATGATGGCGGGCTTCAACGCGATGGGCGCACTGTCGCGGCGCAACGATGATCCGCAACGCGCCTCACGACCCTTCGACAAAAATCGTGACGGCTTTGTAGCCGGCGAAGGTTCGGCGGTGTTGATTTTGGAATCGGAATCACACGCCAAAGCGCGCGGCGCAAAAATTTATGGTGAGGTGTTGGGTTACGGACTCACCGACGACGCCTTTCACATTTCGGCGCCGGCCGAGAATGGCGCGGGGGCGGCGATCTGTATGAAGAACGCGCTCGCCGATGCCGGGCTCGCTCCGAATCAAGTGGACTATCTCAACGCGCATGGAACGTCTACGCAGTTGAACGATAAATCGGAGACGGCGGCAGTGAAGACGGTTTTTGGCGAACATGCTTACGAGATGGTGATGTCGTCAACCAAATCTATGCACGGTCATTTGCTCGGCGCGGCGGGCGCGCTAGAAGCGATAATATGTTTAAAGGCGATGCAAGAAAATTTGATCCCGCCGACGATCAACTACGAGACGCGCGACCCGATCTGTGATCTTGATTATGTGCCGAACACGGCGCGCAGCAAAACTTTGAATCGCGTTATGTCGAACTCGTTTGGGTTCGGCGGACATAACGCTTCAATTATTTTTGGAAAATATGGATAGCCGATGGCGAATAGCAAATGGCGGATAGCAAATCATGATACGCCATTTGCTATATGCCATAAGCCATTCGCTATCAGCCATCCGCTAAAGGACTTTTATGACTCGATACGCACACATCACCGGCTGGGGGATGGCAGTGCCGGAACGGGTGATGACCAACGACGATCTTTCCAAATTGGTGGACACCAACGACGAATGGATTCGCTCGCGCACCGGAATCAAAGAACGGCGCATCGCCGGAGTTAAAGAGACGACCACCACGCTGGCAATTGAAGCTGCACAACGAGCGCTTGAAGTTGCAAACATTTTGCCAAGCGAGGTTGATTTGGTGATTGTGGCTACGAGCTCCGCCGAGTATATCTTTCCGGCGACGGCCTCATTGGTGCAAGATGCTATTGGCGCAGAGAAGGCTGGCGCGTTTGATCTGTATGCGGCATGCACTGGATTCGTCTACGCCCTCAACGTCGCCTCACAATCCGTCCGCAGCGGAAGCGTCAATACGGTGCTGGTCATTGGCGCGGAGACGATGTCACGTTTGGTAGATTGGAAAGATCGCGGGACGTGTATTTTGTTCGGCGATGGCGCGGGGGCGTTTGTGGTGCAAGGTTCTGATACGCCGGGAGGCATTTTGTCTTCTATCATGCGCTCCGATGGTTCGGGCGGCGATACGCTTTATGTAGAATCGTACGGTCGCCCACGCGCATCGGGCGTCGGCGGACTTTTGAATTACGCTATCTATATGGATGGCAAAGAGGTGTTTCGTTTTGCGACTCGCATCATGGCGTCGGTGACCAAAGAAGCAGTGGCGGCAGCCGGACTCACTCTACAAGATATTAACATTATCATCCCGCATCAAGCGAATCGAAGGATCATCGAAGCCGCCGCGCGCGGGCTTGATCTGCCCGAAGAGAAATTCATGATCAATATAGAGAAGTATGGCAACACCTCTTCCGCTTCTATTCCCATTGCCGTGTGCGAGGCAGTGGAGTGCGGCAAGCTCAAACCGAATGATCGTGTGGTGTTCGTGGGATTCGGCGGCGGTTTATCGTGGGGCGCGATGGCTGTTCACTGGGACGCGACTCCGCCACCGCCGCTCACGACGTGGCAACAGATTACGCGCCGCGTGCAAGTGGGGCTGGCTCACGCGCGATCTTACGTGCGGCGTGGTGTGCGCAAAGTGGAGAGCAGATTATTGGGTTCGGAAGAGCCGACGGAAAAAACTCCGCCAGCGAAGAAGTAAAGAGAAGACCGACGCGGTTTCGCAAAGCGAACCGCGTCGGTCTTTTTGTTAATCCGTGACTTCCGCATTTCTATCTTTTTTTCTTCCTCAATCCTCCCAATCCCTTCACCTCTTTCGCAATTGCTTTCATCACGCTTGGCAAGTTTTCTTGCACCGCTACTTCGGGCAAGATCAAATACTTTTCACCCGCTCGTTCTTTGATCACCTTATCACCCAAGACAATACCCAACACACCCAACTGACACAGCAGGGCAAAATCCACTTCCACCCCGCGCTTCACTTCGTATTTGCGTTCGGCGGTTAAGCCGCGTTCCTTCAACGCCGTCCACAACAACTCGCGCTCTTCGCTGTCTACGATGAGATCGTTGATCTCGTTGGCGTTCAAGAGTCTTTCGCCGGTGGTATAGAAAAACGTGATGCGCCGCCAACTACGCGAGGGGATCGGTTTAGCGAGTCGTTCCAATGAACCGATCTGTATTTTGAAGTATTGCTCGTTGGCGCGGGGATGATCTTTTTCGGTGCGAAGGAGTTCGGCGCGAGTTGTAAGTTCGTGACCCACAACGGGCGCGACATAATGGATACTCCACTTCTCATCGCCAAAGTTCGCCGTTTGATAAAACGCCAAAGCATCCACGCTTACCGTCTTCGGCGCAGTTTTATACGGGATGCGATACCAGCCCAAGACGCGAGCGATTTCGAGATCGCGTTGCGAGGGCAGGAGGGCGACGAGGATGAGGTCGGAGGGAGAGAGAGACATGGCGTAGGAGGGATTTCCAATCCCGATTTTTTGACCAACAGCTTCTTCCGAACTTACACTCGAGTCATTTCCAATCCCGACTTGTTGACCAACGACTTCTTGCGAACTTACACTCGAGTCATTTCCAATCCCAATTTTTTGACCAACCGCTTCTTGCTTACCTGCTATTTTCTCTTCTTGACCCCACCCCAATCCCTCCAGCGAGCTCCAATCCACATCATCCTTCCGCGAGGGGTGAGCAGTTGACCAAGGATAATCTTCCGCTTTTTTAACCCAACCACGTTTGACAGGGTTGTTATGTATGTAGTGAAAATGATTCCAAAAGTCACGCGCATCGCGGATGAGGTGATCGTGATAACCCTCCAACCAAAACTTTCCCTCAACGCCACGCAACTTGTTGATCTCACGCGATGTTTGGCGTTTAACGCTCTGCATTACTTTCGCCAGATCAAACCCCTCACGCAACATGAACATGACATGGAAGTGATTATCCATCACCACATATCCCAAGAGCCAGATGCGCCCATTGTCACGCAACCACTTGAGCGCGCTGATGATGAGATCGCGCCAGTGTGTTTCGATCAGCGGTTCACGCTCGTCTACGTCAGTGGTGATGAAGTACATCCGCCCCGGTTGCGAATGCCGACCTTTACGTAGATTGGAAGCGTGGGGTTTAGGTTTCATAAAATCGCGATTGGAAATCGCTCTTAGCGGCGTTCGGCGATTCGTTTGTCCATCTCGGGGACGAGTTGTTGATGCTTCACCCACCACTCCGGATTCTTTTGTGCGTCGAGTTCTTCCACAGTTTTACCTTGCTGTTCTACCCAAGTGTAGTATTTTAATGCGTGCCACTGTCTTCGCATATCAGGCGTGCCGTCTTTGATCCAATCTGTCTTCTGT
>CAKKQG010000167.1 GCA_919901875.1 Anaerolineales bacterium | reverse complement strand
CGCGAATCAAACGTTTGGGATCGAATCCGTTTCGCGCGTGATCTTGATGAAGAGCGATCTTCAGCGCGGCGGATCGATCTACACACCTCTCTTCATGACTCCGTTATGTTGAACCGTCTCTACTTGTGCGACGTTGGTGGCACTTTTAACCGTGGGCGGGTGCAGACGAATCTTCTTTACCGTTCGAGTGGTCTTAACCCGTTGCACAAATCGGATCGGGCGCGACTCGAATCGTTGAGATTGCGTCACATTGTAGATTTGCGCGAACACAAAGCCATCCGACGCCAGCCCGATCTTTTTTGCGCGGAAACGATGACACATCTGCCGGTTAAGTTGGGCGCGTTCGAGACGATCAAGTATCGTGATGTGCTGATGCGGCGCGTGGATTGGGAGACGCTGGCGCATATTCGATTGTATGCCGATATGTTGGAAAACAACGGCGATCAGATTTGCCAATTTCTAAATTTGTTGTTGGACGATCAATCGCCCGTGTTGGTTCACTGCGCGGCAGGCAAAGATCGCACCGGAGTTTTTATTTCGGTTTTGTATCTTGCGCTTGGCATGTCGCGCGATGACGTGGTGAAGTCGTATATGGCTATCAAGCCACATCTCGATCAGCATTTTCCGTCTTCGATTCGTTGGTTATTGAAAAAGACTCGCGTGCCAGAACTGGCTTACACGGTTCTCCCTGAATATATCGAGGGAATGCTCGAACACGTTGAGGAAAAATACGGGGAGGCAGAAAACTATTTGCGGGCGATTGGGTTTGGACGGGCGGAGGAGTTGAGGGAAAAATTTTTAGAGAATCAAAAAGACCTTGAAGATTGTTGAAACCTTCAAGGTCTTTTGTTATTTGACTCTCGCCGTTTGTTTTGCGGGCTGTTGTTGACTCTTGCGCCAGCCGAGCAACGCGCCCACCGCGCTTAATATCCACCACGCCGATTTTGCGCTGACAAATAGAAGCGTGGCGATGTAGATTACACTCCCCGCACCGACGGCGATCCACGTTAATGTTTGCTTCCACTCGCTCTGCACTTGCTGATCGGTGCGGGATTCACGGATCAGCTTGCGTTTGAGGTCTGCCACAAACTCGGCGCGCGGCTTCACTTGTTTGAGAGTCGTTTGCAAGCGGTCAGTTAGATTGATGACTTCATCAGGTTTCAGGTCGTTCATAACTACACTCTTCATTCTTTTTCTAATTCGTCACGCAGATTCAACAGCGTGCGGTGATACAAACTTTTGATCGCGCCTTCACTGCGATTCATAATTGCCCCGATCTCTGCATTGGAAAGTTGATCGACAAACTTCAAGATCAACAATTGCTGGCGCTCGTCCGGTAGGTGATGGATCACGTCTAATAATCTGCGTTCTTCTTCGCGCGCTTCGGCAACATATTCGGGCGCGTCGGTATATAAGCCGTGCGTGATGTGTTCTTCGAGCGGTACCACGCGGCGGCGGCTTTCATCACGATGCCAGTTCGCCACCAAGTTGTGGGCGATGCGATACAACCACGCCGAGAAGGGCAGACCCCGATCCGTGTAATTGGGCAGTTGCTTCATCGCCCGCATGAACACCCGCGCCGTTAAATCTTCGGCGTCGTGTTCGTTGCCGGTGCGATAGTAGACATAGTTGTAAATTCGCGTCACGTAGCGTTCATACAATTCGCCAAACGCCGGCGCTTCGTTTTTGGCGCGTTCTACCAACGCGCTCTCATCGGATGGTGCTTTCACCTTAAATAACACTCATAATTTAGAAGGGTTACGCGTGAGTATATCAGATAGAAGATTAAGGCTTGAAGAATAAGCACTTAGGTGGTTGAAGTTTCAGTAGTGATCGTTTAGACTTCGCCACTAGAGGAAACACAATGTCGAATCAATTACAGTTCTACGGCGGTCAAGCGGTTCTCGAGGGCGTGATGATGCGCGGTACGAAAGCGATGTCGGTGGCGGTTCGCGCTCCCGATGGCGGCATCCGCATCCTGACCGAACCGCTCGGTAATCTTTATCGCGGGTCGATCAAAAAAATTCCGTTCGTGCGCGGCGTCATCGGTTTATGGGATGCGCTAGGTCTGGGGATGAAGAGTCTCGCCTTCGCGGCGCAGGTGGTCTCGGGCGAAGAGATCAAGATGGATAGCAAAACGATGAGCGGTGCAGTGATCCTGTCACTCACGTTTGCCGTTGGGTTGTTCTTTCTTGTTCCGGCGTTCGTGGGCGCGGGCGTGGAATATTTATTTGGAACATCATCCGGATGGATCGGAAATTTTGCTGAGGGGTTGATTCGGTTGTCGCTAGTGATCGGTTATATCTGGGCGATTGGATTTATGCCGGACATTAAACGATTGTACGGTTATCACGGCGCGGAACATAAAACGATCAACGCCTTTGAAGCGGGTGCGGAACTGACTCCGCAAACGGTGGCGCGGTTTCCGTTAGAACACCCGCGATGTGGAACCGCCTTTTTGCTGGTGGTCGTCGTATTGTCAATTTTGTTTTTCTCGTTGCTCGGTCCCCTGCCGATCACCACGCGCTTGCTCACGCGTTTGTTGATGGTCCCCATTCTTGCCGGCATTGCCTATGAATATCTTCGCTTCACCGCAAAATATATTTCCAATCCATTCATTCGCCTCATCGTTGCGCCGAATCTACTGATGCAGCGACTAACGACTCGCGAACCTGATCTGCAAATGTTAGAAGTGGCGATTACGTCGTTCAATGCGATGAGGGAGAAGGAAAAAGAGGAAGAGGTTATGCCGTAAAGCGAAGTTTTTATGTCGCGCGATCGGCAAAGTCACTCAGATAGCGTAGATTATTTTTCATTTCGTCCGCAGTGACTTGATCGAGAAGGCGCAACATTCGCTTGAGCAACCCGCCAATCGGCATCTGCACTGACAAAATAATTCCAGCGTGTTCGCGCCCTTCACTTGACCATTTGCGATGTAACGGCTCAAAGTGGCGTTGGTTATGAGTCAAAATGGCGCGCCCTTCTGAAGCAGAATATTCTAATTGTGGTTCATCATCCAAATATCTTCGCCCTTTCTCAAATGCTGACACGGCATCGTAGCCGCGTGTCCGAATTTCTGCCGCCAAATCTGCAGCTATATCGGCATCGGTGTAGAGCGCAACAAAAAGTTTAATCTCGTCTGCCATTTCCCCCCGCGTTTTCCTTATTACGTTTTTGCTGCTCCCTGTAACGAAATCTTCTTATGGCTCGCGCTTCAATATGATCTTCTTCGGCGATGATGTCGTCAATTTCTTTTTTGTGATCGTAGTAATAGCTGAGCGCGTCAAAGATTTGCGCGAGTGACAGATGTGGATTCCATTCTTTAGCAATTTGTTCCGGTGTTTGCCCAAAGCGATGAGTCAAGATGGCTATATGATGAACTGTCACAACTGCCTCTCGGATGATCGCATCGCCGTTTTGCACGCCGGGGATGTGGACGATGTGCGGGTGTTCCGTGAGGATCACTTGGCGCGGCGTGGTGGCAACAGCATATTCGGTGCGCGCTTCTTTGACGACGCGTGGTGACGGCTTGCGAGGCTTCGAAATAATTTTTGCTTGTTTAGAATGATGAGCCATGCAGATAGTCTACCACAACAAAGCCCCCGACTTCGCAATGAAGTCGGGGGCAGGTTACACAAGTTCAATCCAAACTCTCCGCTACGATCTCCGCCACATCCTTCACCAAAATCTCGCTCTTCAAATTTTTTCCGGCGTCGGTCATCATCACCATGCAAAACGGGCAGCCCACGGCGAGCGTATCTTTGCCCGCCTTCATCGCCTCTTTGAATCGATTCTCGTTCACGCGCTCTGTGCCATGTTCCTCTTCTTTCCACATTTGCCCGCCGCCCGCGCCGCAGCAAAATGAATTGGCGTGGTGACGCGGCAATTCGCTCACGGCGGTACCCGCCCGCGCTAACGCCTGACGTGGCGAATCGTATACGCCGTTGTGTCGTCCCAAGTAACACGGATCGTGGAAGGTCACATTCGATCCCTTATTCGGATTTGTTTTCAATTTTCCTTGCGCGTAGAGCTCATCAATTAATTGTGTGTGATGAATCACCGCGTAGTTGCCGCCGAACGC
>CAKKQG010000166.1 GCA_919901875.1 Anaerolineales bacterium | reverse complement strand
GTGCGCACGGCGCGAGCCAAAGGACTTGAAGAACGGACGGTGATCATCAAGCACGCCTTACGCAACGCGCTCATCCCCTTTGTCACCTTAGTCGTTTTCTCCCTTCCTGCCGCTTTCGGTGGAGCGATCATCACCGAGACGGTGTTCAATTGGCCCGGCATGGGGCGATTGTATTTCGATGCGCTGGGGCGGAGTGATTATCCGGTGGCGATGGCATTTTTGCTGATCACGGCGACTCTCACGGTGATAGCGACTCTCATTTCTGATCTCCTTTATACGGTGGTTGACCCACGTATACGGTTGCATTAACTTTTAATAACAACTTTTTATATGGCGACTATTACTTCATCGAACACTCTAAAAGTTTTGTCTGCTGAGGCGATGCCGGAAGAGGTCAGCCAACTTCAGCTTGTCACGAAGCGCTTTTTGCGGCATCGGTTGGCGATGGTAGCGCTGGTTGCTTTAGCGATCATTTTTGTTATTGCCGCGCTCGCGCCGCTGATCGCCCCCTTCGATCCGACAGATATTGCAGTCGGCAACGACTTCGTCCGCCCTGGCACTGCCGCCATTGACGGAAGCGGGCGCATCCATTATTTTGGGACGGATCAGATCGGGCGCGATTACTGGTCGCGCATTATTTACGCCGCGCGCATTTCTTTGTTGGTCGCCCTGATCGCTCAAACGATCAGCACCGTCATTGGTGTGATCGTCGGCGCGACCGCCGGATACTTGGGCGGACCGATAGATGCAGTCGCCATGCGTTTTGTAGAGTTTCTTCTCACCATCCCACAGTTACCTTTATTACTTATCATTTCATCATTGTTGATTCAAAATAAAGACGCCTTACCTATTCCAGAGTTTTTGCGAAACTTTGTGGCCTGGTTGCTAATTATCCGCTCCGACAATGCCACGCAAGTGATCATGGTGATCGCTATCTTGTCGGGCTTTGGTTGGCTGGGCAGCTCACGCTTAATTCGCGGCGTCGTGTTGTCACTGCGCGAGCAAACATTTACCGAAGCCTCGCGCGCCCTTGGCGCGTCGGATGCGCGCATCGTCTTTTCCCACATGATCCCCAACGCGATGGCGCCGATGATCGTCAGCGCCACACTCGGTCTTTCGGGGTTGATCATCACCGAAGCGGCGTTGAGCTTTTTGGGGTTGGGTATCCAAGACCCGACACCGACGTGGGGCAACATGTTGGCTTCGGCACAAAGTTATATGTTTTTATATCCCTGGCTACCTTTGATGTCTGGCACGCCGATCTTCTTGTGTTCACTCGCCTTCAACTTTGTCGGCGACGGTCTGCGCGACGCTTTAGACCCGCGCCTTAAACTTTAAAAGCAAAAATTCTTATCTCGTGTAAAATGTTCTGTGGAGGATGCTCACTGTGACTAATGATAAAAATCAACAATCTACACTCGCTACACCCGCCGGACAAGGAGCGATGTTAGAAGTTCGCAACTTGAAAACGTATTTTTATACAGAGGATGGCGTTGTCAAAGCAGTAGATGGTGTAGATTTCTCCGTCAATCGCGGCGAAGTGATGGGCTTGGTTGGCGAATCGGGCTGCGGCAAAAGCGTCACCTCGCTTACCATTATGCGTCTCATCGGCGTGCCGGGTCGGGTGGTGGAAGGCGAGATCATCTTTGACGGGCAGGATGTATTGAAGATGTCCGAGAACGAGATGATGAAACTGCGCGGCAACCGCATCTCGATGATCTTTCAACAGCCGCAATCAGCCCTCAACCCCGTCTTCAAAGTCGGCGATCAGATCGCCGAAGTGTTGAACATCCACCAATCGTTAGGCAAACAAGCCGGATGGGAACGGGCGATCGCATTATTAAAGATGGTCGGCATTTCCGATGCAGAACGCCGCGCCCATGCCTATCCGCACGAACTCTCCGGCGGTATGGCGCAGCGCGTGATGATCGCCATGGCCTTAGCCTGCGCGCCCGAATTATTGATCGCCGATGAACCGACGACGGCACTTGACGTAACGATCCAAGCGCAGATTCTTGATCTGATGCGCGATCTACGCACTAAGATGCAAGCCTCGATCATTTTGATCACGCACGATTTGGGTGTGATCGCTGAAATGGCGGAGCGTGTGGCGGTGATGTATGCCGGGCAGATCGTCGAACAAACAGACGTGCGCACACTTTTTGCCGATCCAAAGCATCCCTATACCAAAGGACTCATCGGCTCGATCCCGGTCATAGGTGTGGTCAAAGGTGAATTGGATGTGATCCCCGGCACCGTGCCGAATCTGGTCAACCTGCCGCCGGGCTGCCGCTTCGCTCCTCGCTGCCGCTTCCGTGTTGAACATAATTTAGAGATCTGCGCCGAGACCTCTCCCGATCTTTTGCCGGCGTCGGCCGGACATTCGGTGCGTTGTTGGTTGTATCAAGACGGGCAGAATCACAAAGCCCCATTGGCTTAAAACTTATCCGAAAGACCCTTTGGGTCGCATAAACCGCGAAAACCCGAAGGGTCTGGATCACAGAGAAGATTGAGGAGTCTGATTAATGACTGCGGACACAAAGAACTCGACGAACAAAGACCTGGTCGTTGTAAAAAATCTGGTCAAGTATTTCCCGGTGCGCGGCGGTTTGTTGCAACGCGTGGTGGCTCAGGTGCAGGCGGTAGAGAATGTTTCGTTCACTATCCGAGACGGCGAGACATTTGGCTTGGTCGGTGAATCCGGCTGCGGCAAGACGACGATTGGGCGCACGATCTTACGCCTCATCCCGGCGACCTCGGGCAAAGTGCTGTTTGATGGGCAGGATGTGTTCGCCGCCAGCCCGCGCTTGCTAAAAGATCTACGCCGCAACATGCAGATCATTTTCCAAGATCCATTTTCATCGCTTGACCCGCGCATGCCCGTTGGCGAAAGTATTGCCGAAGGTCTGCTGGTGCACGGCATGAAGAGCAGCAAAGAGCGATTTGAAATAGTGATCAATATCTTGCGTAAAGTCGGGATGGAAGATTATCATGCCCGCCGCTACCCGCACGAATTCTCCGGTGGTCAACGTCAGCGCATCGGCATCGCTCGCGCTTTGGCACTGCGCCCGCAGTTTATTGTGTGCGATGAGCCGGTCTCAGCCCTCGACGTTTCTATTCAAGCGCAAGTCTTGAACATCCTCAAAGAGCTGCAAAAAGAATTTAGTCTGACGTATCTCTTCGTCGCGCACAACCTCAGCGTGGTCGAACACATCTCAGATCGCGTGGGCGTGATGTATTTGGGCAAGTTGGTCGAACTCACCGCGCGCGACGAAATTTTCCGCAACCCGTTACACCCCTACACTCAAGCCTTGCTCTCGGCGATCCCGATCCCCGATCCAAACATCGTAGAAAAACGTCAACGCATCATCCTCAAAGGCGATGTGCCAAGCCCGTTGCGTCCGCCGAGCGGATGCCGCTTCCATCCGCGTTGCCCGGTGGCTTTGGAGCATTGCTCGCAACAGGAACCTGAATTCAAGGAAGTGTCTAAAGATCATTGGGTGGCGTGTTGGAGGGTGGAGTAAGAGGTAAGTCTTCCAAGACTGGGACGAGCGGAAAACTTGTCCCAGTCTTTGTTTAACTTTTGTTTACGGCTATAACGTTAAGTGATAAAATCTTGGCATGGCTTCCAAAATCCTCCTCGTTGATGATGACCGCGAAATAACCCGCTTTCTGCGCGCAACGCTTGAGATGCTTGATCGCAGTTTTCAATTTACCGAAACGCCGTCTGCCGAAGAAGCCATGCTTGCCGTGGGGCGCACGGCTTTCGATCTGATAATTCTGGATGTCGTCTTGCCCGGTATGGATGGGTTGGAATTCGCTCGTCGCATCCTCAAACAACGACCCGACTCCAAAATTATCCTGCTCACCGGCAAACCTCTGCCGCAGATTGAAAATGAAATTCGCAACCTTAAAATCGTCGCTTACTTCCCCAAGCCGGTTAAACCCGACGACATAATCACAGCAGCCAGTATTGCCTTAGGGATTAAACCCCCGGCGACAAAACCGGCGTCATCGTCTGCTTCTTCTCAAGATGTCCCGCAAGCTCATCACAGTGTTTCAGATCGTTTGAGTGCGCTGCGCCGCGATCTGGGCTGCCTCGCTGTGTATCTGGGCGACCTTGACGCGCACATTGTCGCCCGCGCCGGTGATGTGTCGGCTTTCGCCGTGCAAGAACTTTTTAGTCACGTCATGGTGGCGTTTACCGCGTCACTTAAAGTCTGCGGCTTTTTGGGCGGCTTTGTGCCGCTCAACATGCACTTCTTCGACGGCGATGATTTCGATGTCTACATGATCAACGTCGGTCAATCGTATTCGCTCATCATCTTGTTCTCCGGCGAGAGCGGCGCGCGCGCTATGGGGCATGTGCTTCGCTACGGTCGTCAGTGCGCTGATGATTTGTTGAATGATTTGGCGGACACTTCGCTTGCGGCGTCTGCCATATCCGCTTCCGTAGCGAGTATGCCGACGCTGGAGAAAGTTCCAATTGTGGCTGGCGGCGAAACAATTGAAGTGGAGCTGCCCGTCGCCTCGTCGTCGCCGCCGCCGATGTACACATCCGAACCGGCAGAAGTGTTAGACATCAAATTTGAAGAACTGGACGCCGCTTCGAAATCGCTTAGCGCAAACGATCTTGATTCGTTTTGGGATGAAGCTAATACGCAGAGTGAAGGGGGAAGTGCTCGCGCCAATGCGCTTTCTTTTGAACAAGCGACGAAGCTGGGCTTAGTCCCCAAAGAGAATCCGTAACCTACTCACCTGTGTGCGCGTGTGTTACAATTCCGCCCGCTTAATTGGGTCATGGTGCAGTGGTAGCACAGAGGACTTTGGATCCTTTGACCGTGGTTCGAATCCACGTGACCCAGCTCACTGTTTCATCAAATGACATCCATTCACATACAATGCGCGAAGCCCTACCTCAACGGCTTCGCGTATTTGTTTCAGAAACCGAAATCCCAAAATCCAAAAACCCAAAATCCCAACTTTCGATCTCCAATCTCTAATCTCTAATCTCCAACTACCTAACCACCCAACTACCTAACTACCTAACTACCTAACTACCTAACTACCGGAGTCTCCATGAATCTTTCTGTCATCATCCTCGCCGCCGGACAAGGCACGCGCATGAAATCTTCACTGCCCAAAGTGTTGCATCCCATCTGCGGGCAACCGATGGCGCAGTATGCGTTAAACACCTCACGCCACATCACCGATCAAAAACCGGTTCTCGTGATCGGGCATGGCGCGGAACATGTGCGTGAAGTTTTGGGCGATCAATGTGATTACGTGATTCAATCGCCGCAGCTTGGCACGGGTCATGCCGTATTGCAGGCGCGCGATCTTTTGCGCGTGCGCGGCGGGCGAGTGGTGGTGTGCTATGCCGATATGCCTTTGCTCACTCTCGACTCATTTCAACGACTCATCGCCCAACGCGACAATACCATTGCGATGCTCACCGTCATCGCCCACGACCCACGCGGCTTTGGGCGCATCGCGCGCCAACCCAATGGCGACGTGCAAGCGATTGTCGAAGACGCGCAAGCAACGCCCGAACAAAAAATGATTCGGGAATTAAACGTGGGCGTGTATTCATTCGACGCGGAATTTTTGTGGAACGAGTTGCCCCAACTTCCCCTCTCGCCCAAAGGCGAATACTACTTAACCGATCTCGTTGCGGTTGCCGTCTCACAACGCCAACGCGTCGTCGCCATCACCACCGATGATCTCGATGAAGCCATCGGCATCAACACCCGCGTTCATTTGGCAGAATGTGAAACGGTGATGAGAAAGCGAATCAATCGGAGATGGATGGAAGCGGGCGTGACGATGATCGATCCCGCGACGACTCTGATCGAATCTTCAGCCGTGCTCTCGGCGGATGCCGTCATCCTGCCCAACACCCAGATCATCGGGCGCACCGTCATCGGCGGCGGCACCGTGATCGGGCCCAACACCTACATCGCCGACAGCAAGATCGGATCCCATTGCAAAGTGTTCTCATCAATCGTCGAAGAAGCCACGCTGGAAGATCATGTCGAGATCGGACCCTACGCTCATCTTCGCAAAGGCGCGCATCTTGCCAGTGGAGTTCATCTTGGCAACTTTGGCGAAGTAAAAAATTCTTATCTGGGTGCTGGTGTAAGAATGGGACACTTCTCTTACATCGGAGATGCTAAGATCGGCGCGAACACCAATATCGGCGCCGGGACGATCACCTGCAACTACGACGGCGAGAAAAAGAATGAAACGATTGTGGGCGATGATGTATTCATTGGAAGTGATACCATGCTCGTTGCACCCGTCACGCTGGGGAATCGCTCGCGCACGGGCGCGGGCTCCGTTGTCACAAAAAATGTCCCCGAAGATTCGTTGGCAGTGGGTATCCCGGCGCGGATACGGAAGAAATGAAACAATGAACAATGAGACAATGAACAATGAGACAATGAACAATGAAGAACGCTCTTTTGGGATTTTGGAAATTGGGATTTGGAATTTTTAGGCGTTGATGGATAACTTGCTCGTTGATTTTTTAATTACTCTTTCTCTGATCGCCGTTGATGGCGTATTGGCGGCGGCGCGATCATCATTGGTCAGCGCCAAACGCACTAAACTCGATCAGATGATCCAACAAAATGTGGATGGGGCATCCCTCGCCCGCCGTGTTGCCGAAGATTCCACACGGCTCATCCTCACTATTCGACTCGCCCAAACATTGTGCCGCTTTCTGGCGGCGGGCGTCGCCACTTTATTTTTTGCGCCGTTGCTGGCTCAACTATTGTCGGGCGTGCCGTTGATCGCCGGACTCACAACGGCGATAGCGGTGGTGATTATCACCGGCAGTGTTGCGGTGATCGTCGTGGTCTGGGTTGAGATGGTTCCCGAATCCCTCGTGCTGCGCGACGCCGAACGATGGGCGATCCGATTCGCGCCCATGATCGCTTTGTTGGAATCGTTTTTTTCGCCGTTGGTCAGGTTGTCGGTTTTCGCATCCGGACTCATCACCGTTCCACTCGGCGGGCGTGCGCCGCAGATTGTCACCGAAGAAGAGATCAAGACAATGGTGGACGCGGGCGAAGAGGGCGGGGTGATCGAAGAGGAAGAGAAAGAGATGATCTACTCCATCTTTCAATTCCGCGATACGTTGGCGCGTGAGGTGATGGTGCCGCGCATTGATGTGTTTGCTCTCGATGCCGAGACTCCGTTCGAGGAAGCGATCAACGAAGTGGTCGCCGCCGGTCACAGCCGCATCCCCGTGTATTCTGAAACAATTGATAACATCGTGGGTTTGATCTACGCCAAAGATTTACTCCGCGTGTGGCGCGAAGGCGCAACGAACAAAACCCTGCGCGATCTTTTGCGCCCGGCGCATTTTATCCCCGAAGCGAAAGCGTTGGATGAACTGCTCGCCGAGTTGCAGCAGCAGCGCATCCACATGGCGGTGGTGGTAGATGAATACGGCGGCACGGCAGGCTTGGTGACTCTGGAAGACATCGTCGAAGAGATCGTCGGCGAGATTCGTGACGAGTATGACACGACAGAAGAATCGCCGTATCAAAAAATTAATGATGATGAATATATTTTCGACGGCGGGATTAATATTAACGATGTCAATGAATTACTCGATCTTAAACTTCCCAGTGATGACGCCGACACCATCGGCGGTTACATTTATGGGCAGTTGGGGCGTGTTCCCGCGTCCGGCGATCAATTAACCGAAGGCAACGTGGTGATGGAAGTTCAACATGTCACGGGTCGGCGCATTCGTAAAGTGCGCGTGCGTAAGATGCCACCCGCGCCGAAAGAAGAGGATGAGGAGGAGACGGATGAACGATGATATAAGAGAAATGTTGATTTCTCGTGCGTTGGCGGTGCGTGCCTGGGCTTACGCGCCGTATTCTAATTATCAAGTCGGCGCGGCGCTGCTCGCCTCGTCGGGGAAAATTTATGATGGGGTGAATGTCGAGAACGCGGCGTATCCATCAACCATCTGCGCTGAGCGCACGGCGCTGGTGAAAGCGATCTCCGAAGGTGAACGGCAATTTGAAACGCTGGTCGTCGCCACTGAAAACGGCGGCAGCCCCTGTGGTTCGTGCCGTCAAATGTTAGCCGAGTTCGGACTCGATCTGACGATCTTAATCGTCAACGGCGAAGGGAAAATTTTGCAAGAGACATCGTTGAAAGAATTGTTGCCGCAAGCGTTCACGCCTGCGAGTCTCAAGTAATGATTGTTATAATTAAAGCATGGTAACTCGTCCCATCCCTCCTGCAATTGCCGCCATTGCGCCTGATGGCAAATTGACTCCGCGCCAACGGCGGCACTTTATGATCGGGATGAGTTTGCGGAGACAAAAACCCGGCACAGGGAGCGCGCATAGTTTTATGATAAAACGAACTGCTGATATTCACTGGCCCGACTTGCGTGAAATTTTGAAAGGCATGGATTGGGTATTGATTGGCGGCGTTGCCACTCGCGCCTATATGCCTGAACGCATGACAAAAGATATGGATATCTTAGTGCGCTATGACGATGGCGATGAAGCAATTGATCGTTTGAAGAAGGCAGGATACAAAGTCATTTCTCCCTTAGCGGTCAAAGGTTATTTGCTTCATTCGCCTGACGGGGTTGAGTTGGATGTTTTGTATGGAAAATATAAATGGCTTAACGATGCGTTGGCGAATCACGAATACGATCCTGCGGGCTATCCAGTGATTAGTTTGCCATACTTAATTGTTTTAAAACTTGCGGCGAATCGTGGTCGTGATGTCGGCGATATGTCTACGATGTTGGGCTGGACGGATGAAACAACCCTTTCCCAAGTGCGGAAGATCGTTGCGAAGTATAGTCCCGAAGATGTAGATGATCTGGAATCGTTGATTTTCATGGGGCAAATGGAACGTCAAATTCCTCCTGAAGATGAACACTAACTTTAGTTCGAACTGAAATTAATGAGACGCCGAGTGTTTGAGAAACACTCGGCGTTTTTATGTGCGGGTATAATCTCCCTCATGCCCTCGCGTGAACGCACCTTCCGCACTGAAGCGATTGTTCTGCGGCGCAAAGATTTCGGCGAAGCGGATCGCATTTTGACTCTGTTCACACCCGAACTCGGAAAAATTCGCGCGTTGGCGAAAGGCATTCGCAAACCTGCCAGCCGCAAAGCGGGGCATCTTGAACTTTATACACGATCGAAGTTGTTGGTGGCGAAGGGGCGCGATATGGATATTGTGACTCAAGCCGAGACGGTGGAACCGTATCGTCCACTGCGTGAAGATTTGCTGCGCTCTAGTTATGGATCGTATTGCGTTGATCTCATTGACAAATTTACGCCCGATGATTATGAGAATTTGCCGCTTTATGATTTACTCGCCCGCGCGCTGGATTGGTTATGCGAGTCAACCGATTTGCAATTGACGACGCGCTATTATGAATTGCAATTGCTGGGCATGTCGGGTTATCAACTTGAACTTTTCCGCTGCGTGGTTAAAGGGGAAGAGATCGTCGCCGAAGATCAATTCTTCAACCCCGCCGAAGGCGGCGTGATCTGCCCGCGCTGTGGCGAGAATCATCCGCAAGGGGGCGCGTTTCCTATTTCGCTCAACGCGCTCAAGGTGTTGCGCTTTATGCAGAACAATTCCTACGAGTCGTTGCGCGAATTAAAGTTGAGCATAGCAGTTCATCAAGAATTAGAGCGCGTGATGCAGAGAGCGATTAATTTTCACTTGGAGCGCCAGCTCAAGAGCGCGGAGTTTGTGAGGTTGGTGAGAAGGATTGGATAATATGGAAAAGGAACTTAAGGAATCAAAGGAACTAAAGGAAATGCTCGTCAAGCATGGAGTGGTGCTGGCTTATCTTTTTGGATCGCACGCCAAAGGCACGGCGCGCGCTTCAAGCGATGTGGACATTGCCGTGTTGTTGCCTTACGACACGCCGCGATCAAAGTTCTTTGATGTGCGATTAGCTTTGACAAATGAGTTGATGAGTCTACTTCACAAGAATGAAATTGATTTGGTTGTGTTAAATGAGGCAACGCCGTTGTTGGCGTATCAGGTGGTGAAGTATGGCAAAGCGGTTTACGAAAATGAGGCGGCGCATCCTGCCACAACGTTTGCCGTTTATACGCTGAATCGTTATGCGGATACTGCGCCGTTTCGTGAAGTGCAACAGCAGTATCTTTTTAGTCGGATAAAGAAACGTAAACGGGAACGCGTGTTAGTCTAAGGAGGCTCCTATGTTGGATGTGGTTGTCATCGTTAATTTTCTTAAGGCGCTGGAAGTATATGTAGATAAACTCAAAGAGCTGCGCCCCGCATCAATGGAACGTTGGAAGACAGATATAGAAAACTATTGGGCGATCACTCACGGTTTGCAACTCGCCATTCAAGTGTTGATCGACGCTAGCAATCACATTCTATCTGGCGCAAACTTGGCGGCTCCGCCTGATTATAAAGAAGCGCTTTTAGAAATGGGGCGCAACCGTGTTTTGCCTATGGCGTTTGCCGAAAAAATTTCGGGCATGGCGGGGATGCGGAATATCATTATTCACCGTTATCTTGGAGTTGACCCACAAAAGGTTTTTGAAGCAGTTCACAACGACTTAGACGATTTTAATGTTTTTGCGGAACACATCTACGACTACCTTCGTCGCGAGGGGTATGTGACACCGCCTGACGAATCATCGTGATCACGTTTGTGAGGTTGGTGAGAAGGATTGGATGATATGGAGAAGGAAGTTGTGGAATCAAAGGAAATAAAGGAATCAAAGGAATTAAAGGAAATACTTGTCAAGCATGGCGTGGCGCTGGCGTATCTTTTTGGATCGCACGCCAAAGGCACAGCACGCGCGTCGAGTGATATTGATATTGCCGTGTTGTTGCCTTACGACACGCCGCG
>CAKKQG010000165.1 GCA_919901875.1 Anaerolineales bacterium | reverse complement strand
AGGGGTCGCCGTTTTGATCCACAGCCACCGTGCCAGACCATTGCGTGGTGCAAACAATGGCGATGATGTCGGGGACCGAATCGGAATGTTTTGCTAGCAAACGATGCGTTGCTTTTTTGATCGCCTGCCACCAGTCATCAGGATTCTGTTCCGCGCCGCCATTCGGAAAAAGAAATAGCGGCGTCTCTTCAAATTCGTAATCCACCACGTCACCTTCGGCAGAGACGAGCGCCACCTTCGGACCTGACGTGCCGAGATCGATTGCGAGGATGTATTGGTCTGTCAACACTATAGACTCCTTTTCCTCAAGTTTATACTTCGCGCGGGATACCCGAAAAGAAACGAGCGACTGAAATTCAATCGCTCGTTTCTTTTTTATTCTTATTCTCGTTCTCGCGCAACGCTTCCAAAAATGGGATGGCTTTCACGATTTTGATTCCGCGATACTCGCCGCCGAGCGAATCAAAGTGGGGATCATAAGTCACGATGTAATTTGCTCTGCCCTCGATAGCGCAAGCGACGATAACGTTATCATCAGGATCGGAAAGCAACGACTCTATTCTTTCTTCAGGCACAACCGCCCATTCTGCCGCAACGGCTAATGCCGTAATCTGTTCATCAATAACATCTTGTGAAAGACCTCGCTCAATAAGTTTCTCAAGAAGTTCTTTAGCAATTTGATCACAAATGACTAACGTGAACTCATTATTCTTCCAGCGCACCAGCAATTCGCGAGTGGGACTATTTGCATTTTTGCTCAATGAAGCAGAGACGAAGACATTGGTGTCAAACACTGCGCGGAATCGCTTAGTCACTTTCCCACTCTCCCTCAATCGCTATGCCCTTCTCAATGGCTTCCGCGCGTATTTTATCCGTGGCATTGATAAAGCGTTGAACGGCTTCTTCGTGTGACAAGTGGCTCATCTCTGAGGCGCGTTGTTTAGCCCGGGCAACTACTTCAGCAGGCGATAAACGATTCTCACCCTTTGCGTCTTTCTGTTTAAGTATAGTAATGGTCTCGTAAACGACCATCAACTCCGGCACCGGAAGTTGGGCGACGCTAGTGATTACTTGCCTTAATAGTTTTTCTGCATTAACCGATTCGGCGACCATTGCTTAAGTCTCCTTCGCTTCCAATCTTACACCATTTAGTTTCTGTTTTCCAAGGACAAAGCCAGAGTTCGAATCTCCGTGGGGCAACGATTCAAACCCGAAGGGTCTTTAAGACCCTTCGGGTTTTTGTTTCACCCACAACGCAAACAACACAAACCCGGCAAACCGCACCGCCGCGCTGACGAGCAACGCCCCACCAATGCCAATAGGCGTAGAGGCTAACGCCGTGCCGATCAATGGCGCAAAGATCGTGGCGAGGTATTGCATACTATGGGCAATCGAAACAAATATCGCGCTGCGATTCGGCGGCACCACTTTCATCAATTCGTCGAAGAAGACTAGGTCAATGCCGCACTGAAAAAATCCGCCGAGCGCGGCATAGAACGCCACCCACTCCACTTGATGAGTCAACGCCATGAGCGCGGGATAGAGGCTCATGCCGAAAGTGGAAGCCAGCAACACAAAACGCGAGCCGCGCCACTGCGATGTCCGCACCCACAAGGTGTAACCGAGCAATGCAACCGCCGTCGCCGCTGTGTTGATGATTCCGATCCAGGCATCACTGGCGTGAATCTCGCGCACATAGTAAAGCGGGAAGAGCGGCAAGCCCAAGGCATTGCCGGAGAGAAATACAAAACGTTGAAGTGAGAAGCGCACAAAGTCGCGCTCGCTCAAAATATCGGTCAGGCTACTCGCCACCCGCTCGCGCAGTCCGCTCGTTTTCACCTCGGCGGCTGCCGCCACGTTGTCGGGGATGATCAGCTGATTCGAAAAATAATAGCTGATCAATCCACCCATGGATAAGCCGATAAAAACGATCTGATAATTAAATGGGAAGCCGATTCGATCCAGCACCTGCCCGGCGATGGTGGCGACGATGGCAGTGGTCGCCCCAAGAATCGTCCAACGCCGACTCATCAGCGCATAGCGCCCATTGGGTCCTGCCACCGCATTCATCACCACGCTGAAGGCAACGTTCACCGTGATCTGCGGCAGAGTGACCACTGCCCAAATTGCCAATATGGTCGCCACTTGATATTCGCGCGGAATGATCAGCGTCACAATGCCGCTCATGGCAAACGCCGAGATGACCATCAAACGCGCCGCGCTGAACCACGGCACGATCTTTTTTCGTGTTTGCAAAAAGCGTCCAACGAAGATTGAAAAAATTAAACCCGTGAAACCGGGCATGGACGTGAGCAAGCCCACTTGAAAATTGGTTGCGCCCAAGCGAGTGAGGAAGACCGGCAAAAATTGGTTGGCGGCGCTGGACAGCCCGATGCCAATGCCGTCAATTTGCACGTTGAGGAAATTTTTGCGTTGCAGCGGCGACGAATCTTCCGGCGCAACCGACCAACGCGGAAGCGATATGCGTGATTTACGATTCACCCAAGAACTCCAAACGAAAAACTCCAAGCCCCAAACTTCAAATCCCTAATCTCCAACTTCCAACTTCGAACTTTGCACTTTGCACTTTGCACTTCTCACTTCCCTTTACCATTTACTATTTACCCTTATCGCTTTCACCAATCGGCGTTGATATTCTTCGCGCGAAATTTCTGTCGCGCCAAAACGTCTGAGGTGTGGAGTCATATATTGCGTATCGTGCAACATAAAGCCGCGACTACGCAGATGATTCGTAAGATGCGCCAACGCCACTTTGCTCGCTTCGGTCACGCGGCTAAACATACTCTCGCCCGCAAACAACCCGCCGATATGCACACCATACAACCCGCCGACAAGTTTTCCAGCCAACCACGTTTCAACGCTGTGCGCGAATCCTAAACGATTCAGTTGCGAATACACTTCGACAAACTCATCGCTGATCCACGTATGCTCACGCCCTTTGCCCGGCACGGCGCAGGCGCGCATCACGTCGCTAAAACAAGTATCGAAACGAATCTCGAATCGATTCTGCCGCATCACGCGGCGCAGTGAACGTGAGATGCGAAACGACTCATCGAGCGGCAGTATCGCGCGCGGGTCGGGATCATACCAACTCACATCGCCATCTTCGTCCGCCATCGGGAAGATGCCTTGCGAGTAGGCGGAGAGGAGGAGTTGAGGGGAGAGGGATGGCACTTGGCTGATTGCTAATGGCTGATGGCAAAAAACGTAACTACCACTCCAAGAGGACGGAGAGAGATTCACTCTAATCCGCAGTCAACTTTTTTCTCGCCCCAAACATTTTTCCGCCTAATAGCAGAAGAAAGCTCAACTTCAGAACAACGTCAAAATGCGGATTAGAGACGCAACCCACCACGTCTCGTGAGTAGTTACAAAAAATCAACAATCCGAAATCACAAATCCAAAATCGGAAAGTACGCCTGCGGCTTCTTCTTCTCTGTCGCCGTCTCTGCCGCGTTTGCCAAACGCAACAACGTATGCTCGTTCCACGCCCGACCCATCACCTGCATCCCAATTGGCAAGCCTTTGGAATCATAGCCAACAGGAAACGAGATCGCTGGCAAGCCGGTTAAATTTCCAGAGAACACGTAGCGCATCAACTCGGTCACGGTGCTTAAATCGGATTCGCCAGCGGCGATGGCATCCGCCGGAATCGGCGGCGCGGTCACGGCGGTGGCAGGTGAGACGATCACATCCACATCGGCTAAAACTTTAGCGAAGTTAGCTATCGCCCGCGTCCTCATGCGTTGAGCGTGAACATAATCACGCGAGGTGAAAGCGCGACCAATCGCTAAATTGACCCGCACGTCGAGTCCAAAATCGCGACGATGTTTTTCGTAATAGGGCTGCATCGCCGTTGCCATCTCGCCCAGAATAGCGATGACATGCGCGATGCGAGTCAGATCAAGATCAGGAATTTCGATCTCGCGCACTTCCGCGCCCATGCCCACAAAATTTTTCAGCATCGCCTCACACGCCGCAACAATTTCGGGCGTGGCATGGTTGAACCATTCGCGATACACACCCAGCTTGAGTCCGCGCAAATCCATGTTGCCAAAATCGGCGAGAGACGGCGCGGGTTGATAGTGCGTGTTCGGGTCTTGCGAATCGGCTCCGGCGATGACGGCATACATCAAGGCGGCATCCGCGGCAGAAGCGGCTAAAGGTCCGAGATGCGCCACACTCCACGCCAGCGGCGCCGCGCCGTATTCACTCACACGTCCGAATGTAGATTTGAGTCCAACGAGTCCGCACAAGGCCGATGGAATGCGAATCGATCCGCCGCCATCCGCGCCAAGCGCCACCGGACACAAACCTGATGCCGCCGCGGTCGCCGATCCACTCGAACTGCCGCCGGTGTAGTGATTGGTGTTATACGGATTGCGCGTCGTGCCGTAATGCGCGTTGAAGCCCACGGGGTTGATTCCGATCTCGTGCATATTCGCTTTGCCGATGAGCAGCGCGCCCGCCGCGCGCAATCGCGCCACTGTGGTGGAATCTTTTGTCGCCGGACTCTTCCCAAAAAATTTTGTGCCGACGGTGGTGGGATACGGCGTTTGATCCACTTCATCTTTGATCGCCACGGGGACGCCGTCGAAAATACTCAAGGGTTTGCCGTCTCGCCAACGTTGAGCCGATACCCTCGCTTGAGCCATCACGTCATCGCGGTTGACGGCGATGAAGGTGTTGAGTGATTTACTGGCATCTATCGCTCCCAAAACTTTTTCGACAACTTGATCGGGAGTCGTTTTGCGATCACGATAAGCGTTGTGAAAATCGTGAACGGTGGAAAAAGAGAATCCGCTTTTTGTTTTGGGTGGATGGGGGATGTTGAGGAGATCAGTTGACGGCGTCCCCTTTGATTCGGTGGGGTAGATCGGCAAATAAGTGGGCGCATCATCAATCACCGTGCGGCGAATTTTTGTGATGCCGCCATCCTCTAACAATTTGCCCAACAACAAACTTGCGCCGAGCGGATTCTCCAACGCTTCGGCGAAGGCGCGCAGTGCGCCGCCTGCTAAACGGGGAATCTTGACTGCTTTGAGATCGTAGTGGGTCATGGTGGGATCCTTTTTTGTCAGATTGTGTTTGTAGTCTAGCCCCTTGTGAGCGAACCTAACGCGCACAAGGGGCTAGACTACGTTTATATATGCACCCTGTGATAAATGCGTTGCCAATTCTAATATATCTGCACCACGAGGGTTAACTTACTTCTGCGGTGGTTTTACATGGATGAGGTAAACCTTCAAGGCCTTCGAGACCTTG
>CAKKQG010000164.1 GCA_919901875.1 Anaerolineales bacterium | reverse complement strand
GCGTGATATAATTCGCCAACTTCTGCCATGCCCCCTAACGGTGATCCAAATAAAAAGTTTCAGTACGCGCTCAATCTTGGTTTGGCGGGCATAGCAGGACAAGTTGGTTTTGTTGCGCTGTTGATTGTAGCTGTTGCCTTAGGGGCGGGGTTGTGGGTAGATCGTTTGTTGAACGTCCGCCCACTTTTTATGATTTTGTTTCTGATCGGCTCTGTGCCGATAACTATCTTTATCATGATTCGCTTGGCGCTGGGTGCGGTGTCAAAAATTAAACCCGTGCTGCCGCCGCGCGAAACAACTGAGCAAACAAAGAAGGAGGAAGATTCTAGTGAGTAGTGAAACAACAAAGCGGCGCATTCCGGTCAAACGCTGGATTGTGTTAGCCCTTATCCTTATTGGAGTGTATACGGCTTTCCTCGGGCCAACATTCTTGCGCCCGGTGAGTCCGGCAGTGGTGTTGCCCGGCGAAAACACTGGCTTGGCGATTGGCAGTTTCCAGATCACCAATACGTTGTTGGCAACATTGATCGGTGATCTGGCGTTGATCATCTGCGCCCTCATCGCTTGGTCGTTCACTCGCAGTGGCAAGCTCGTCCCCGAAGGCTTCTACGGTTTCTTTGAATTCCTGATCGAATTCTTGTGGAACGCGGCGGAGGGCGCAGCAGGCAACAAATGGGCGCGGCGCATTTTTCCCTGGACGGCGACGATCTTTTTGCTTGTCTTCTCGGTCAACATGACTAAGCTTGTTCCGGGTTTTGAAAGCATCGGGCGACTCGAAGCGGCGCACGGTTCAGTGAAAGGTTATGCGCCGGTAAAATTGTTTAGCATTGGTGAGCTCGGCGTGTATTCGCTCGATGCGGGCAAACTTCAACCGTCTGCGAAGAAAGAAGAAGCGAAAGCAGAAGCAAAACCTGCTGAAGCCGGACACGCGACCGCAGAACTTTGCAAATCGTGCGAAGTGATTCCGTTCTTGCGCGGCGCACCCACCGATCTCAACTTCACCTTTGCACTCGCCGCAATCACCGTCGCGTTGATCCAAGTCTTCGGCTTGTGGGCGTTGGGCGCGGGATACTTAACCAAGTTTTTCAACTTCCGCACCATGTTCACAGTGCCGATGTTCGGCGTGATTGACTTCGCTGTTGGCTTGCTCGAACTGGTTTCGGAGTTCGCCAAAATTTTGTCTTTTGGCTTCCGTCTTTTCGGCAACATCTTTGCCGGAGCGTTGTTGATCTCAATTCTTGGTGCGCTCACGGCAGTTGTGGTGCCAAGCGCGTTGTATGGTCTCGAAGTGTTTGTGGGCGTCATTCAAGCCTACGTGTTCTCGATGTTAGCCTTAGTGTTCATCAGCCAAGCAACCGTCAGCCATCATGGCGGCGAAGAGCATGGTGAAGGACATCATTAAACCGAACTCTCAAATCTAACTGGACTTACGCACTTTAATCACGAATGACTCGAATAAACGAATAACACGAATTTTTCTTTTGTTGTATTCGTAACATTCGTGATAAGAAATTTTGTGAATTGCTAAGTCAGTCTAATTCAAATCTACGGAGGAATTTTTACTATGGATCCAGAAGCAGCAAAAATCTTGATTATTGGCTTGCGCTATCTTGGCGCGGGCTTGGCGATGACTGGCGCGATTGGCGCCGGCGCCGGCGTGGGCATCGTGGTGAATGGCGCAGTGCAAGCGATGGGTCGCAATCCTGATGCGACGCCGACTATCCAAACGAACATGATCTTGGGTATCGCCTTCGCCGAAGCCGTCGCTATTTATGCGTTGGCAGTGGCGTTGATCATTCTCTTCGCCGCGCCGGGAGCGTAAGACATGGAATCACTTGGCATCAACTTGGGCTTCTTCCTTGTCCAAGTTCTCAACTTTTTGATCTTGGTCATTGTGTTGTATGCCTGGGCATATAAACCGATCCTCAAGATGTTAGATGATCGCAAAGCGAAGATCGCCCAGGGTTTAGAAGATGCGCGTATCGCCGGTGAAGCGCGCGCCAACGCCGAGAAAGAAGCGACGAAGATTGTTCAAGACGCGCAGAACGATGCCGCCAAGCGTGTCGCCGAATCCGCGCAACGAGCCGAACAAGCGGCGCGTGACGTGACTGCCGCCGCCGAAGCCGAGAAGGCGAAGATACTGCAAGCGGCTGCGGTGGATGCCGAAGCCGTGCGTAACGCCGCCTTAGGCGATTTTCGTTCGCAAGTGGCGGCACTCGCCCTCGCCGCTGCCCACCAAGTGATCGGCGATGTGCTTAAGAGAGATGAGAAGTACGCCCACTCACTCGTCGAAGAATTTTTCAGCGGAGTCAAAGCCGGAAAGGTCACCGTTCTCGAAGGTGTCACCGTCTCGGGTGCGGCGGCTGAAGTCACCTCTGCTCTGCCTCTCACGAATGATGAGCAAGCGAATGTAAAAAAGAGTCTCTCCGGCGTGTCTGGCGTCAACTTCCGCGTTGACCCGAACATTTTGGGCGGCTTGATCGTCCGCGTGGGCGACCGCATCGTAGATGGTTCAGCGCGCGGCAAGCTCGAAGGTTTGCGACAATCTGTGAAGTAGTAAGTGGTAATTGGTAATTGAAAAGAGAGTCGAGATTGCTTGACTCTCTTTTTGATTCTGTGGGCGCAAAAGACTTTGACCCGTCATTGCGAGCGTCCTGAGCGGAGCGCGGTGATGTTCCGCGCGAAGTCGAAGGATGCGAAGCAATCTCTCGGCACAGTAGCGAGATTGCTTCGCTCGCGAAGACTTGTCCTGAGCGAAGTCGAAGGAACGCTCGCTCGCAATGACGCGACTGAATCCATTGTTATAATCCTCCTCATGCTCCTCTCCCAACTCGTTTCCGCTCTTCCCAAAATCCTCTCGCGCAGTGAAGGCGATCCTGACATCATCAGCATCGAAGAAAATTCGCGCAACGTAAAGTCGGGCTCACTCTTCGTCGCTCGACGTGGCACGAATGT
>CAKKQG010000163.1:17694-19361 GCA_919901875.1 Anaerolineales bacterium | reverse complement strand
TGTTCCATCTCCCACACCAAATAGCGCGTGCCGATAAACGCGCCAACCGCTAAGCCGAGTCCCATCGCTAAACCGTTCATGGCGAAGGCACTCGTGCCGCTAAAGAATCCACCGATGTTGCAGCCGCGCGCGATTGCCGCGCCCACGCCTAACAGCACGCCGCCGATTAATCCCTTTGCCAACTCTCGACCGGGTCCAACGCGGATCGCAAATTGACCGGCCAACATCGCCGCCGCCATCGCGCCTATTAACAATCCAAGATTCAACACCGAGCCGGAGCGCAACAATGGCGGCAGCGCTTTGGTGCTGACGATGCCTAACGGATTCAAAATCGAATCGCCCCAATTGAGGACGCCATCTAACGTGGTGAAAGGTTGATAAAACAAAAAGAGGAAGACGTTGACCACGCCGATGAGAAGCCCGCCGACCCAGGCCGGCCATTGTTTGCTAAACAAAAGTTGAAAATCTTCAAAGAGAGTCATGTTCGCGCCTCGCCCGTTCACTTGACGGCTAACGTTCGAATATATTTGAGGATGTCTAAACGTTGTTCCTTCGTCAGCACCAATTCCCACGGCGGCATATCGCTGCCTTTGCCCGACGAGATCGTTTTATAAAGTTCGTCGTCGCTCTTGCTCGCCACGATTGCCAAATTTAATCCGGCTTGGGTGCGTAACGCGCCCACCGAGGGACCATCTCCTAAACCTTTAAGTCCATGACACTTGGCGCAGTTATCCGTGAACAACTCTTGCGCGCTGCCGGCGGCGGGCGCGGCGGGTGTGCTTTCGCCGCAGGCCGCGCTGATGATCATCGTTATCGCTAATGCCAGAAAAAAGAGTCCGGTTCGTGCTTTGTTCGCTTTCATCGAATGCCTCCAAAATAATGCGGGGCAAGATCGATCTTGCCCCGCACCTTACGCGGTAAATTTGACGCTGCTGGTCGCTTCGCTGGTTTTGTTTAAATGATTGGTCACCACCACTCGTAACGCCGCTTCTTGACTTGCCTTCAACTTAAAAGCCAGCAGTGGGTTGTCGGATGTAGAACTGTTCATCTCAAAAACGTTGATGCGCTCGCTGCCATAAAAGACCTCTACCGTTTTCACGTAGACGGCGGGTTCGTCGCGCACAAAACGCTCAAACGGGGTTTTGGCGTCCTCTACCAACTTCAATCCCGTTCTGGACTCGTGGCGTATCTTGATCTTCGTTTCAATGATGTCGCCCTTCTTGATCTGTTCGGGCAAACGTAGTTGAACTTCAAACTCTTGCATGTTAACAACCTCCTAAACTGATCTTCAACTTTTTGCTGGCGACCCACTTACCATGTTGCGAACATTCGGCGACCACAAAAATTTCGGCGTCGCCGCCGTCCATGCGTAACTGCGTGGAGATGTGCGCCACGCCGTTAGCAGGCGTGAAATGAAAAACGCCTTTGCTCACCACCGGGTCTTTGAAATTTAGAATCTGAATACTCTTGATGTAATGATCGGCTTCCATCGGGTGCGTCAGCGAAACGATCATTGGCACATTGGCGCCGTCTTCGGCGATCACCGGCAAGCGAAGCTCCATCAGGTGCTGCTTCTCCAAATCGGTGGGCGCGGCGGGGTCTTTGATCTTTTTGAAGAACTCCAACCAATCGGGCGGATCCGCCGATACGTTCCCCACTCCCCACAT
>CAKKQG010000163.1:4798-17594 GCA_919901875.1 Anaerolineales bacterium | reverse complement strand
AATTGCACGCCGCAGAAGTAAGGCGTCCATTGCACGCCGTTGGCGCCGAAGCCGACCTTCACGCTGGCGATCTTCTCGATCTTGCCCGAGTCCTTGTTGAGCCGGAACAGAGTCACGGTGTCGCCGAGTCGATCACTCCCCACCCCAAAGCGGCCATCGGCTGACCACTGCACGTTGTGAGTGGCTTTGCCGCCGGCTTCGATCTTTTCCACGACTTTCTGGGTAGCAACATCTACGATGGTGTACCAATCGTCGTTTTGATCGTTGGTCGCAATGGCGAGGTTGGACATCACGGGGTTGGCATACGCCGTGTTCGTCCCCGCGCCCGACGTTAAGATCGAAGCGATCTCTTGTTTCGCCACATCCACCAGCGCCAGCTTGCCGCCTTTGCCCAAACCGATCATGGCGAACTTGCCGTTCATGGCGAAGTTGATGTTGCCGGGTCCCATGTTCTTATCGAACGTGAGCTTCTTGACGATCTCTTGCTTCTCCACGTCAATGATCGCCGTGAAGTCGTTGGGCGGCGAACTGGCAAACAGATATTTGCCGTCGGGAGTCATCTTCATGCGCCCGCATAATTTGCAGTCAAGCGTCTTGACGATCTTGGCGTCGGCAATGTTCAGTATGTCCACGTTGCCATCGCCTTGATGCCCGACAAAAGCAAACTTACCATCGTGGCTTTGGATCACATCACGCGCCGCTAACCCGTTCGTCTTGACCTTCTTGATCATCTTGTGGTTAACAGGGTCAATGTAGTAAACGTATCCGCCCTTCGGGTTGAGGTCGCCGCACAAGAACAGGTCTTGCGTCGGGCTGAAGCTGCAGTGGAATGGATCGTCGAAGTCGGTGGTGATCTGTGCCACCACCTCATCGGTGAAAGAGTCAATCACCGTCATCACTTTGTGATCGCCCTTGCCTTCGGATTGATGATTGATATAAACGTAGCGCATTCCGGGCGTGACCCAAGGGTGATGCGGCTGCGCGGCGGCGATCTTGATCAGTTTAACGATAGGGTCTTTCTTGTCAGGATCGATGACAGCCACTACACCATCATCCTGCACGGGGACATAGAATTTGCCGCGAGTGAGATGCGCTAATTTTTCTGACTCTGAAGGCCAGGTGCGCGCGTCGGCATAATAGATTTTCGGGGACGCCGCCATTGCAGTGGGAGCTGTGGTGGGCGCCGCCGTGGGTGCGGGGGCGACGGTGGGCGCAGCCGTTGGCGGCGGCGCGGCAGTGGGAGTCGCGCAGGCAGCCAGCACAACAGAAGCTAATACCATTACGCGAATTAAATTAACGACAACTTTAATTTTCATGGATCATCTCCTCCAGTTTTATAGAAAAGCCAATACTCTCCTCATTAATGATCTGACAGCGTTGCTCGTCAGTTTCTCCTCATTCATCTGGCGAGAACGCTCTGCGTGAAACTCAAATTTGTAAGGGGCATCACCTCCTAAGACGTTTGAGTAGTGGGGCGTGTCACCCCAACCACGATAAATATCAACGACCATGATCTTCAAAACCCGATCATGGTGGCGAATTGGCAATTCGATTGTGATTTTATTCTTGATAGGCGGCGAAGATAGATTGATTCACTTAGGCGCAACTCGGTACTCTGCACTTAGATGTAGTCTACATCTGTTAATGAGGCACTGTCTAGGAAAATTAGCGGAAATTTGAGGATGCCTTTTGTGCTTCTCGCTCTAAAAGGGTCTTAACCGAGTCAATGGCGCGATCAATGTAGTTTCTCACTTGGCGAGGTGAGACGTCTAACACTTCGGCAGCGGATTCGTGGGTGTAACCTGCCATAATCAGCTTGAGTGTGTAGTAGTCCGCGACAGTGGAGGGCAGTTGCCGTCGCCGTTTGTGACGCATGGCACGATCACGGATCGATTCGAGTGGCGGCAGCAGTCCGGGTGGCGGCGACATCGAATCGAGAACCGAGGCGAGTTGCTGTTGAAACGCTTGCGCCGGGGGCGTCTCGCTTCGATGGATAGAAGGGAGAGTCGAGAGTGTGCTGTCGTCGCGCGAAAGGATGGCGGCGAGTCGATCCGGTCGGTTGTAGGCGTAGATCGCTTCACGCAATTCTTGGCGATTGATTGGAGGAAGTGAGCCGCTCAACGCCGAAGTGCAAGAGCTGACCATGCAGGAACGATCTCTGCAACGCGAATTTGAATCCCTGTTGAGCGCGGCGAGTGTTCGCTCTGTTTCCTCGCGCCTCTGCGCTTGTTCTAACGCTGTACCGAGATAGGCTGAAAGGGTGGAGACCCACACGCGCTCTTCACGATCATAGCCTTCACCCATGCCGCGCTCACCTAGCAAGAGATAGCCAACCGTTTGACTCTCTACCATGATCGGTTCGGCTAACACCAGACAATCCCAGCGCAAGCGTTGCTGCGGATCATTGTATTCGGCAGATCTTAAGTTTTGCAGTAATCCGTCGGGCGAAGGTTTGATGGGCAGACATTGATTGATATGTTCACGATCTGTTGAAGCGCGGACGACGAGCTGCTCGTTTTCATATAAAGCGATACACACGGTAGAGGCGCCCGTCAGTTCGGCGAGACGGTTGACGAGAGCATACATTTGATCGTCTAATCGTCCGCTCAACATTCGCGCTTCATTCACCAAACTGCTCATCTCACCGGGCAGGGCGCGCAGCTGTTTAAAGAACAGAGTGTCTTGCCAACTTCTGGAACGTTCAGCCAGCAAGTGGGTTGAGACCGAAAGACCGACGACGGCGATGAAGGTCATCATCGGCGCGTCAAAGTTGAACGCCAGTGATAAGTGATAGGTGGAGAGAACGGTGATCATGTACACGATGGCGATCCCGCCTACGGTGACGACGTTATAATAGAAGTCTTGCCGCAGCCATCGCCCAGCCATGAAGGCATTGTGATAGGCAATGGCGTAAGCGAGCAAGATGGACGCCGCAAGCGGAATACTGTCGCCGATCAACAGCCGCGTGCTTGGAGTCCAATCTACTTGGATCCATGTAACGGTGACAGGCCAGTACAACACGCCCGTCATCAACAGAACCACAAAGGCGCCCAACACGGCATAACGTTTTCGCAATGTGCGATCCGCTGCGCGCCGCCATAGCTCCCTCGCGTTGTAAAGAGAAGTGCCGCCGACGCCAACGGCGAAGAGCGTGATCGGCAGCACGAGCTCGGGCGGCAGCAATGTGTAACGCGAGAAGCTCCACGGACCAAACGTCCAGGCGAAGCTTAACACACCACAAACGATATACGCTGAGTAAATATTAACTTGTTGAAGTTTTTTGCGTGGTGTGGGCGAGAGCAACGCGGCGGTGAGGTGCATCCAGATGGGTAGAGGCACAAGCGCGAACCAACCCAAATAGCGCCGCCACAAGTGACCGATTTGATCGGCGGGGATGAACAAACACAAAACGGTGTGGAGAAAATAGGCGGAGAGGGCGAACAAGCTGAGGATCGCCAGTCGCGAGGGAAAACTGCGTGGGGCGCGACTCACTAAATACGCTCCCAACCATGTGCTGAGAACGAAACCAATACCGCTCACTAAGTGTGCGATGGTTGCGTAGGGAAATATCTTGTCCATTGCTCCTCTCCTCAAAATAAGAGCAAACTGCGGGCAGCTGATTCTATTGAGTGAGTAATTCTACCAGTAAACGCGAGTTGTATTAACTCACCTTACGCAGATCCTAGAAAACAAGCAGTTTTTGACCGCCATATTTTGGCAAGACCCGCGTAAGGAGGCGAAAAGGCTGGCGGGATGCCGTGACACGCGGCGTGTTGAGCGGAGTACCGCTGCCGACGTTAAGCGCGGCGTTAGCCTATTACGATAGTTATCGCAGTGAGCGTTTGCCCAGCACGAAGGTCACTTTGAAGAATCTATCCAACTTGCGAGGATGGCGTTAAAACTGGTTCGGCAAGTGCGTTTCAAATATGTGGTAGCAGAGGTTTTGGTTACGCTTGTCGGCACAATGATCGTAAAGGAATCTACAGTACTTGGAACCATCTTGTTAGGCGCAACAATAGCTCTCTTGGAGACGCAGGGAGTCGTCTTGCAACCCGGTTCACAACCCGACTTTGATCGTTACCTACTATCTGCTCAAACGCAACTTGGGCAAAGTCTATTTGAAAAATACATTATGGAAAGTCGTCGAATGACATTCGATGAGGCGATGGAATATGCCCTGAGTAATTGATTGGTTGATACAAAGTTGTGTGCGACTAAGGTTCACATCTGTAATGAAAAGACCATCACCGAAATCTAACTTCGATGATGGTCTAAAACTTCAGCCAAGATGCTAAAGTCTCAAGTACTGTTCACAGTAAATCACATTGTTTAATAAAACCTGAACCGTCTTCCAAATCTCTGCTTGGGCCGGATCGTTCATGTCAACATCGGTAGATTCAATCCCCGCGCCCGCCGCAACCGCATCATGCAACTTAAGGTATAACGCTCCCACAGCAGAGGCGGCATCACGTTGTTGAACAATTCGAATCGCTTCCTTGAGATCAGTATCGAATGGATCAATGATCGCCGCATCGAGTCCAACTGCCATCAACATGACCATATAAACACGATTGAGCAATGGACGCATGGGCGTTGGCACAGCGTTAGAGACATTGGAGAGTCCAACGTTGACCAGCGGCGATGGGTCAGCGACCATCTTCAACATCCGCACCGCTTCAATGCAATGCGGCACGTATTGTTGGCAACCCGAAACAGTTAGCACCAGCGGATCAATTAACAGATTCTCCATCGGGATGCCGACTTCTTGCGCGCGCGGCATCAGCTTCTCCATTGCCAACGTCACACGTGCTTCAGCGTTAATAGGAATGCCTTCTTTCGCCATCGTCAGGGCGATCAACTTGGCGCCATATTGCGCGGCAAGCGGCGGCACCACCGCCAATCGTTCTTCTTCGGCTGAGGTGGAGTTGATGATGGCGTTAGCGTGACCATTCTTCTTAATTTTTTTCAAGCCGACTTCAATCGCGGCGAGATTGGTGGTGTCGAAGGAGAGCATCATGTCATCACCCGCGCCCTCTTGCACACAATCTACCAGCCAATCCATCACTTCGGGACCGGCTTTCTTTTGCGGACCGATATTGAGGTCAAGCGCGTTCGCGCCAGCCTCTTTTTGTTTGCGCGCCAGATTAACGAAGAACGCGCCGTCGCGGGCGTTGAGTGCTTCTTTAACTTTGGGCGCGATGATATGAATGTTTTCGCCGATGAGTAACATAATTCTCTCCTTTGCAAAATTCTTTTTAGAGCAAATTGACTTACAACTATTCCTATAACGGATGAAACGGATTTAACTGATTTTTTCCGTTCAATCCGCTCAATCCGTTATCAAATGATCCATAAACCAAAAAGGAAACCGTGTCATCCAACCACCACCACTCGTAATATTTTTTCAACAATCGAATCAATCGCTTTCATCGAGGGCGATTCGGGCGGCAATGCCACCAACGGTGTGCCGACAGCGTCATAATCGCCGATACTATCGTCTGCCGGAATCACACCGGCAAGTTCGACACCGATCTCATCCACTGCTTGTTGCAAAGCGGGTGGCAGTTTGCCATTAACGCGGTTGACGACCAACATGGATTTGCCGACATTGATCTGCAATTCGTCCGTCAACTTCACGATGCTCTCGGCGGTCTTCACTCCGCGCACTGTCGGGTCGGTGACGACGAGCAGCACATCCACATCGCGCGTGGTGCGGCGCGAGAGATGCTCCATGCCCGCCTCGTTGTCAATCACTATGAAATCGTAAGTCTTTCCTAAACCATCCACGACTTGACGGAGTAGATGATTGAAGGCGCAGTAACAGCCCTGTCCTTCGGGTCTGCCCATCGCTAACAGATCAACCGCGTCGCCTTCTTCTACCGCTCTATGAATTTGTGTATGAAGAAAATCATGGCGAGTGATTCCCGTTCCGACTGAACCATTTTGGATTCCGGCGATCATGTCTTCGCGGATGTCGCCAACCGTTAGCGGTGATGGCAACCCCAAAACAAGATTCAAATTGGTTGCGGGATCAGCATCAATCGCCAACACCGTGCCCAACCGTCGGCGCATCAAATGGCGGATGGTGAGCGCGGCAACCGTCGTTTTTCCGGTGCCGCCTTTTCCGGCGAGCGCAATCGTTACCATACTTCCTGCTTTTCTTTGTTGTCCCAAATCGCTTCGACGCTCGGAAATTTTGTCATGTCGGTGTGAGGCAGAAACAAGGCACTGGTGAATGAGTCGTAGAATGTGTTGTCTGCCGAAAGTTCGATGTAAGTCATCTTCTCGGCGATGGCTTTGATCTTGGATCGCGCATCACGCGACAGCAATGCCATATACGCCCCCAGCACCGAGGTGTTGCCCAGAAAATTAAATCGCTCCCACTGCATATCGGGTAACAAACCGATCTGCACCGCTTTTTCCACATTGATGTATTTGCCAAACGATCCGCCGACCAAGAGTTTCTGCACGTCCGCCAGATCAACGCCCACACTTTGAGCTAACACCGTGAACCCGGCATAGATCGCCGCCTTCGCTCGCATCAAGTTGTCAATATCCACTTTGGTGATCACAATGTCGCGCGCCATATCAGTTTCATTCGCCCAGGCAACAACATACTCACCGCCATGTTCGCCTTCGCGCACGCGGCGCGCAAGGGCAGGTGCAAGACCTGCCCCTACAATAAAATTACCGCCTTTGTCTACAACTCCGGTGATGAACAACTCGGCGACTAATGAGATCAAACCCGAGCCGCAAATCCCTTTCGGTTTCACGTCGCCGATGACGCGATAGGTGGGTTCGAATGTCTGCGTATTGATCCACACTTCTTCAATCGCGCCGCGAGTGGCTCTCATGCCGCACACCACACCCGCGCCCTCAAACGCCGGACCCGCCGAGCAAGCGCAGGTGACGAACCAATCTTTTGTGCCCAACACCATCTCGCCGTTTGTGCCAACATCAATGAAGAGTGTCAGTTCATCGGCTTCGGATAAGCCAGAAGCAAGAACGCCCGCCGTGATGTCTGCGCCAACGTAAGAGGCAACACTCGGAAGTAGATCAACGGTAGCGAGTGGATGAATGTTGAGATCGAGATCAGCGGCGAGTAGCGGCGCGGGGTGATTGACGATGGGGATGTAGGGTGTGAGTCGAATAGAGGCTGGTGGCAACCCGGCGAAGAGATGCATCATGGTGGTGTTGCCCGAAACAGTCGCTTTATAAATCTGTTTGCGATCTACATGGTTGCGTGAGGCGAGTCGATCAATCACGTCGTTGATCGTCTTGCGAACCAAATTACCCAGTTCACTCAAGCCGCCGTTTTTGTTGGCGTAGATGATGCGCGAGATCACATCTTCGCCGCGATTGATCTGCCCGTTGTATTCGGCGGCGGTGTCAATTGCCTCGCCCGTAATTAAGTTAACGAGATAGACGCTGACGGTGGTTGTGCCGATGTCAATGGCAATGCCATACACATCCAAACCCTTCGGGTCTTTAAGACCCGAAGGGTTTACGTCAATAAGACGCGGCGTGTTTCGTTTCCAATGATCGGTCTCGATGATCGCCGTCACATTCCATTCGGCATCGCGCAACTTTGAACCGAGTGCACGCAGGAGAGGCAACGGCACATCGAGATTGAAAATCCCTTGCGCGGCTAAAGCGCGTTCAAGGCGTGAGATATCGTCAGTGGAGTCTTCGAGCGTGGGCGGATCAAGTGTGAGATCGAAAGCGCGGATCGTTTGATCGCGAATCGGATCATAAGCGAACGGCACTTCCACTTTGCGCGCGGTTTTGTCGGTGACAAGCCGCCGTTCAACGGCTTCTTGCTCGGGGATCAGGATGGCGGCGTCACCTTCGATCACCGCTTGACAAGCGAGCGCGTAGCCCGCTTCAAGATCAGAAGCAGATAGGCGGATCGTCGAGCGACGACGCACGTTGCCGCTCTCGACAATCACCGCACATCGCCCGCATCGCCCTTGCCCACCGCACGGTTGCGCGAGATCGAGTCCTGCGTCGCGGACGGCTTCAGTTAACAACGATCCCGTTGTCGAGGAATTTTTTTTATTCGACGGGTGAAACGTTATCGAGTGAGTTGCCATTAAATCATTTTGTAGGGGCAACCCTTGCGGTCGCCCCCATTACGGTCGCCCTTTGGGCAGGGGCGAGCCCTGCCCCTACAATTAATTTTTCCACATCGTCTTGACGTACGCCGGAAGATCAACCGCTTCTTTGGGACCGACCATGATCTGCCAGCCGGGTAAACTCTCCTCGAGTTCACCAGAGAGCACCGCTACTTGTCCGGGGATGATGATCTTCTTGTGATTCACTTTCGATTCGATGCCCGTCGTCTTCACCGCTTTGGCGATTCGATCTGCATCAAATTTGCCAGCCGCCCAGGCGGTGAGGACACTCATGCCTTCAGCATCGGCAACGAGCAACCAGCCCTGCAATCCCGAACCTTCCACTTCGTTATTAACTGCAAAGTAAGTGATCGAGAAATTTGTGGTGACGAATACGGGCGAGTCAGGTTTGGGTGAGTTGATCTCATACAAGCCGGGCAAAACCTGAATCGGCTTTTGCGGATCGGTATAAATATTTTGACGCAAAGCCAACAACGCATACATCATCGCTGGATCAAAATCATCTAACACCACAAAGCTGGAATACTTGGCGACGTGCTGCGCCGCTAACACTTCGTCGTTGGGGAAGGTGATGACCGGATAACCGAGCGCGCGGAAATTTTTCTTGATGGCGAGTCGGCGGATTTGCGTCAGCGCAGAAAGCGAATCGAGATGCCCGTTCATCATCGGATCGAGAACCAAATCTTCGACTCCGAGTTTCTTGATCGACTCGGTCAGCTCGGCTAACTTCTCCAGTGACGCCGCCTTGACCGCGAGTGGCGTCTTCAAACTTTTAGCGAGTTCCGCCATTTTCTGCCAATTCGATTCGTCGGCGGCGTAGAGCAACGGTTTATCACCGGCTTCTTTTGCGCCTTCTGCCATCGCGGCAGAGTCGGCGGCAATTAAGATCAACGGTTTCTTGGTGGCTGACCGCGTCACCTTGATCGCTTCGACGAACTTTGTCGCGTCAGCGGTCGCTTCAATCGCAAATCCATCCACGCCCAATTTGATTCCGACATAATCCACAATATACGAATCGGCTTTAGAAATTTTCTCTTGGAGCGCAGGATCGTCGTCCTTGAGTCGGATCATCAACGCGGCGCGATGATAAAAAGTTTTTTCGTGACGGAACATCACCGTCTCGTTGCCCTCTTCGATCTTCGTGCCGTTGTTCGACACCGTGACCAAACGGATCGGCGGGGCGGAAGCTGACTCGAGCTGCGCTTTGGCTTCGGGCGTGACGTACGGACACCCGGCGAGTTCGGCTTGCTTGGCGGCGAGCTTCATAGCAAAGGCGAGACAGGTGGGATGACCACACTCTTTGCAGTTTGTTTGAGGCAACAACTTATAGATTTGCAGACCTGTTAATGCCATAGTGAATCTCCTTCAAGGGAAATAAGGGAGATAGGGGAAATAAGGGAAATGAATTTCCTTTATTTCCTTTGTTTCCTTTATCTCCTTTCAGATCGCTTCCACCTTTTTTAAATTCGGAAAAAATTGTTTGACCGACCCTTCGACCCAACCGTGCAGCGTGACTGGCGACAAAGGACAACCGAGACAGGCGCCGCTCATTTTGATCTTGAGCGTCTCGCCATCAAACGACATCATCTCGACTGCGCCGCCGTGATACTGTTCGATGTATGCGCTCAGCGTTTCGATCAAGCCACGCATACGTTCTTCATCGCTGACTTCGCCCTTCGGCGGCACGCCATTGGTGTTGGGCTTTCCGCCCGCGAATAGAGTCGCCATGTCGTTGTCCTTTCGCCATCAATGCGTTGAATGAATTCAACGCCTGCTATCTCAAACGCGCTTAAGCGCGTTTTGTTTTATCAGCCGCGAATTCATTCGCGGCATCAATTCCCTTTACTCATCAAGGCGTTGATCATTCCCTTAACTTTTTTCAATGATTCAGGATGACGCAAAACGACCACATCGGCTCCGGCATGGATCAACGGTGTTGCCGTCAACGTCTCCCAATAGATCGCCCGCTTCTTCCACTCGCCCCAACTTTCGGGAACGCCCTCACCCACCTTCGACTCTTTCGCCTTCCACGCCTCTTCACCGGGCGTGACGATCATCGGCTGTTGAGTCATGCTGTCGCCTTGCAAGGCGGCGAGTCGCAATCGCTCCATCACCGAGTAACCATATTCGATTCCGTAACCTAATGCGCCCGTTGTCGGATCCATCACGATGCGCTCCAACGGCATCCCCATATCGTGAATCAAGATCACGAGTTGCTTGGCGAGATTCACATCCATCGGAGTCTTGGATGTCACCAGATGATCATTCGCCATTGCCGCCGCCACGATGGTGCGGTAGTTTTTATCTTCGCACACGCCAATCAATAATTTCTCACCTTTAGCTTCTTCGGCGACGGGGACGATCAGTTCATTATCTTTTTCGGCTTGACCGGGACCAAAGACAGCCAGAGGCAGACCTGTTGCATTCAATACTTTGCGAACAGTTGCTTTTGCTTCATCGGGTTTGGTAGCCACAGAAAGAGTCAACACGATCAAATCTGCTCCACTTGCTTCTGCCGCTTTCGCCCACGCTGCCGGATCGTTCATGGCATCGCCCCACGCTTCGTAGAGAAGTGGCGACCAATCTGCGGGTTTGCGATCTTTGATCTCAATCGCCAATGCCGGGGCATGCGGGATTGTGTTTTCAAAATGCAAGAAAGGCAGAGTCGCTTCGCCGCCAATGGTGATCGTCTTGGTGCGCGAGCCGCCTTCCTCTTTCGTCGCGCCAATTTTTACTTCACGAACTTTGCCATTCCATTTTTCTTTCGGGATTTCAACAGTTGGCATAGTCACTCCTTTGGGGCGCAAGATTCCATCTTGCGCTACGTCAATTCAAATGAACTCGAATTACAACCGTATTGGATACAAGCTTCTCGGCGTAACCGCGCGGGATGCCTGAATAAACTTTTTGCAACTCGGCGATGATCGTTTGATCATCCGGTATCGCCGCCTCTGCCGTGCAACTTTGTTCTTTGCCCTGCACGATCACCTTGACGGGTGCGCCGCCTTGCAAATTCTTCCACCACGCCCGCGAGCGCTTGCCGATGAGTGTGATGGTGTCGCCTTCGCGCACATAATTGATCGGCGTGCTATATGGCTTGCCACTCTTACGCCCGGTGAATGAGATCAGCAAAATACTTTTGCTGATCAACGGGTGCAGGGGCGAACGCAAAACAAATTTGACGAGAGGATTGTAGAGATCGTTGATGGTCATAGTTGTTCACAGACCCGAAGGGTTTTTAAAACCCTTCGGGTCTATTTTCTATCTTCTTCAACGAGATCACCGCCGACGGTCTGGGTTCGCCGGGCCAATCGTGCATGAGCAAAAGATGTTGCACACCCTTATCACGCATTTTCTGCGCGGCGGCTTCCACTGGAAGAGTCGGCGACACCGTTGGTATCTCTTCATCCATCACTTCACTGATCAACTTCGATTCATTTTGATCCAGTTGATCGCGCGTTAGCCATCCGCATGACATGCCATCTTCATCCAGCGCGACGATCACTTCCGCTTCAACTTTTTGTTTCGTCAGCCGCGCCGACACCGTGCCGCATCGCTCGTCATCGCGGCAAACGGGAACGCCGATGGTCATTAGATCGCGGACTAACATCAATCAAAAACCTGTCAGGTTTTTAGAAACCTGACAGGTCTAACATCTACATCAACGACGGCATTGACAACGCCGGATGATTCTTCTCGGTGACGAAAGCCACCAAGCCTTCCACATCGGTAGCGACCCGCTCGTCGCAGATTTTGTTGAGCAAATCGGGATCGCCTTCGCGCTCGGCAACTTTCTTGAGTTGCTCCGCCATTTGCTCTTTGAGTATCGAAGACATCCACACCACGCGCTTGAAGCCGCCATCGGCAGAGACGAACTTGGGCGAGAGTAGATAGAACTTGCCGTGACCCATGATGCCCGGAGTTTGCAAGCCGCCGCCCGCCATGCCCGCCAAAGTTGAGAACGTCATGCCAGCCGGAGTCATGCTGGTGTCTTCACGACTCACCACCATCACGCCATTCGCTTCAGGGATGACCATGGCGATACATTCAAAGCAGCCGCAAGCCGTCATCGGATTCTCCATGATGGAGTACACGGCGACTTCGTGAACTTGTTGATGCGAGGCGCCTTCGGTAAATTCATTCGCGCCCTGCCAATAGCCTTTGCTCGGATCAAGTGTCGCGCCTTTCTTGATCGGCTGATTGGGTCCGGTCGGATTAATTTGAAACGATGCTTTGCAGTCGAGCCAGTTGTACGCGCCGCACAGTCCGAGTCGTTCCGGCGTGACGATGCACAAATGATTCGGCGCAAACGATTGACACAGCGTGCAGGAATAAAATTCTTCCACGCTTTCATCGGTCATGTTGCCGACTCGCTCGTTGCGCTCATCGTACGCCGCGCGCGCCGCCGCCAGCCAGTGTTCCACTTTCGCCGGTTCGGTGTAGATCGTCACTTGCACTTTATCTACAATCGCCCCAAACTCACTGTGGAAGCGGGCGTGCAAAATGTCGCCGAAATGTTTGAGGCTAAATCCTTTATCGGCGGCCGCCTTGCTGATACGAATCCAAGCAATGTCGCGCTGACCGATATGCTGAATGCCGCTGGCGCCGTTGACGAAGTGATGCACTTGCCGCTCTAACACCGGCTCGAAATCTTTTTGCAT
>CAKKQG010000163.1:0-4698 GCA_919901875.1 Anaerolineales bacterium | reverse complement strand
CGAATCTCGATGCACTTCTGCACCATCTTCTCGGCGCGTTCCAGATCATCCTTGCCCTCAATTTCGTTGAACGGCATGGAGACCACATGCTCGTACGTCGTGACGCCTGTCGGCAAAATTTCGGGGATGATGGTGTCGGCGATGACGGGGAAGCCGAAGTTGATCGCTCCTGCTGCCGTCGCGTATTTAATATCGTCCACCTCACCCAATGCCAACACAAAAGCGAAGACGCGATTCTTGTTGTACATCAAAATGTCTTTCGCTTGCCCACCCTTCATGCCGCCGAACGTGAGCGCAGATCGCGCGGCAAAGCCCAAGGCATAGATCGCGCTGTAAGTGTCGAGTCCGAATGGCACGGTGTACGTGTCGTAACCGAGTTCGACTCCTTCTTCCATTAATTGATGAATGATGCTGCGCCCGTTGACGTTGCCGCTGAGGAAGGTGAGGATGTTGCGCCGTTGAAGCTCACGCACGATCTTAACGGCGACCTCATTCGATTTGGCGCACCCGACGATGGCGGCAAAACCGGGCATACGCCCATCCACCAATTGAATACCCCATGATCGCAATTGGATGTCGTCAATGGGTCCATTCAAATGCCCATCACCGTTTTTCTGAAACTCGGGATTGGTGAACGACGTGCCACCCGCCAGATGGAAGCCCGCCAGTCTCTGCGGCTCAGAGCCGTAGATGAAACGCACCGCCTCAATGCCTTCTTCGGCGAACAGCGTTGCCATGCCGGCGTCAAGCGTCTCGCCCAGATACGGAGTCCAACGACGATCCGGTGGGACGGGATGCAAAAGATTCTTGGCGCGAGTCAACACAGGTTCAAGGTCGCCAAGTTTCTCCACCGTTTGCCCGGTCATACCAAAAATGAACGGCAAGTAGTAAGCGGTGTTCGGAAACGAGATCGGAGTCTCGGCTCCTTTTTCGTTAAGAGCTTTTTGCAGCAAGCCCTCAAATTCATTTACGACCGTGTGTGCGCCGCGAATGGCGCGTGTTGCGATATAACGACTCATTTCACACCTCCATACAACAGTTCGGCATTCACATTCACGTTCTTAAACAACTCATTCACTCGCGCATCACCGCTTCGCCCAAATTTATTTGGATCGTAAACCGGCAACCCGAGCGCGGCGCGTTTGGCGTCAATGTGCGCCAGAGTCTTTTGCAAAATTTCCTCGTCGGTCTGCACGAACTCCATCTTGCCGCCCAAAACTTTTTCCCACGTCTCGCTCATCACTTTGGTGACTTCGTCACTGGCGCCTACCGGCGAATCGATTCCGAAGATCACGTACACGCCTGACGCCGCCGCGTACACCCCAATCGCCAACGCCTTCTCACTCATCCATTCCGGCGCAAGACCCACAGCCGGAACATCGGAAATGTCATCGCCCAGCCCGCCCTCTTCTGCCATTTGAGTCAGCACGGTGAGGATGCGCGTGTTATCAACGCACGAGCCCATGTGCAGCACAGGCGGCATGCCTGTGGCCTCGCACACTTCGCGCAAGCCGGGTCCGGCAAATTCCATCGCCGCTTCGCCAACAGAGTAACCATATTTCGCCGCAGCAATTGCGCCGCAGCCCGTTTGCACTAACAGCACATCGTTCTTCAATAATTCGCGCACCAAAAATTCGTGAGACTTATCTTGAGTCACGCGCGGGTTGTTGCAACCCACATCGGCGGCGACACCGCGAATGCGCCCGGACATGATGGCGTCGTTCAACGGACGGAACGAAGCGCGATACGATCCGCCAAGCATGTAGTTAATATATTCGTGCGAGAAGCCGGGGACGATGTCGTTGACAATGTTCGGAATCTCAATCGAGCCGCGATTGGGATAGTTATCAATCGCCAACCGCACGATCTCGCGCGCCTGATCGAGCGCTTTATGTTCATCAAATTCAATATGTGTGCCGCCGGTGATCTTCACTTTGGGCGAGGTAGTAATGAACTTGGTGTGGAATTTTTCGGCAAGGTTCGGAAGTGCTTGCATGATGCACTGCACGTCCACGACCATCGCTTCAACTGCGCCCGTTAAGAGCGCGAGTTCTTGATGCAAGAAGTTTCCGGCAGATGGCACGCCCTGTCGCAACAAAATTTCATTTGAGGTGCAGCAAATACCGGCAAGGTTGATCCCTTTTGCGCCTTTGCTCTTGGCGTATTCGATCAATTCCGGTTCGCTTGCCGCCGCGACGATCATCTCGGAGAGAGTCGGTTCGTGACCATGAAGCACAATGTTGACTTCGTCATCTTTCAACACACCCAGGTTCACTTGACCGACTCGCGGCTTGGGAGTGCCAAACAAAATATCAGAGAGATCGGTGGCGATCATCGAACCGCCCCAACCATCGGCGAGCGCGCAACGGATCGCGCCGCGCAAAATATGTTCGGAGTCTTGATCGTCGCCCATGTGCGTGCGATGCAAAACGTCCACGACTTCACGGTCAATGCCACGCGGCACCACACCATACTTGCGCCACAACTCTTGTCGCTTCTTGGGCGCGGTTTTGATGTAGAGCAGTTCGCCTTTTTGTTGACCGAATTGGGCGATGGCTTTGTTCGCCACATCTTTAGCGATCTCTTCCTTTGTTCGATTCGCGGTGGGGATGCCGAATTTGCGCGCGACGGCTTCCAACTTAACTTCATCGCGGATCTGGTAGCCCTGCGCCTGACCTTCGGCAGTCGCTAAAAGAGTAAAGGCGACATCACGTCCGTGATCGGAGTGCGCGGCGGAACCTGCCGCCACAGCCCGAGCCAAGTTGCGCGCGGCAACCGTCTCCATCGTTGCGCCGCATACACCGACCTGCCCTTCTTTGACGAGTCGGCACGGACCCATAAAACAATTTTTACAACAGATACCTGACGATGATCCGACCCCGATCGGGCAAGCCGCCATTTGTTCGGCGCGGGTGAAGGCAGTGCCTAAACCGAGTTGGTCGGCGCGAATCAACATTTGCTGCGCGGCGGGATCAATACTACGTTGTTCTTGCGTGCGAGTTTTAGCCATGAGTCACTCCTTAGAGTTACGCCCACAAGGGGCTAGATTACGCTTGCGATTCTTCAGCATCCAACAATGCTTTAAGTTGCGAACGAAAACTGTTAAGCCGGTGCGCCACTACTTGCGCCATACGCTCGATCAAAATCGCGCTCATTTTTTTATCACCGCGCATCACGCGACGCAGATCACTTCCGTTAGTGGCAATTGCTTTCACCGACGTTAAGCAGATCGCCGATGAGGTGTAGTGCGGGCGACCGAGCGCCGCCGACCAACCAAAGACTCCGTCTTTAGTGATTCTTTCAATATCCACACTGCCGCCGTCTTCAGGGAAGAAACGCAAAACAACTTCGCCCGACTCGATGACGTAGACGGATCGCGCTTCATCACCTTGCGAAAAAATAGTTTCACCATCGGCAAGCGTGACGCGCCAAAAGATAGGGGCAAGTTTATTTATTTGCTCGTGGGTTAAATCTTTGAAGAGAGGGAAGTGAGAGAGTTCTTCGGCAAGCATAGCGTTACTCCGCGCGTCCCTGTGGCTGCAGATAGGGCGTGGGGTCGAGATGATCTTTGATCTCTTCTTTGACAGTGGCGCGTAAAACATGACCCGAGACGTGCATCAGGGTATCGCCGTAATCGGCGTCTTGATTCATACTGGCGAGACACGGGAAGTGATGATGCAGCATTCCCGATTCGTATTCAGCTTCGTTCACAGAAATCCCCACCAACCCCTGCGCCACGAAATGAGCGCAGCCACAAGCCGAATCGCGTTCCACTTCAACGCCGCTGATGTGTTTATCGGCGTCCACGTTCACGCGCAATTGTGGTTTGCCAAACTGTTGAGCGAAACGTTTGATGATCGGATCGTCATAGTGAACGGTGATCGGCGATTCGTTGTAGGTGCTTTCGGTGAGGGAGCAGAACGGTTTGGGAAAGGCGGCAGCCGCGCCGAGATCGGTCAGCCAGCGTTTGAGCTGCACGGCGAGTCCGTTGGGCAGGCTTTCGTTGCGATCAATCGGGGCAATCACCGATTTCGCGCCGCTCATTCGCACCACATCAGGAATTAACTGGGCAACGGCGGCGGTGTCACCGAGAGCGAGAATCAAATCTGCTTTTGGAAATGAAGGAGGAAGAAATTCTTCGGGGTCGTCAATCAGCAGAGGCAATGAACGTGGCGCCGACCAACGATGCACTGCCCACGAAGGCGGAGCAAAACGATGAATGTTGTCGGCAATGCGCTCTCCCCACTGCCCTTGTGTAATAGCGATAATAACGAACGGGGAGTCGTCGTGTTGGGCAGTCATATATCTCGGCGCACTAGAACAGGCTTCTTACCGTTATAGAGTGGCGAAGGTTACATGGCTAGTAAGAAATGTCATATTTTTGGGAGGCAACCCGTTACTGCGAGGTATAAAAAAACTTCCGAAGTTCACGCACTGTCGGCGGCTTCGGAAGTTGGAGAAGAGTCTTAGCGATTTGAGTTTTGGTGGCGTCGAGACGCCGATCCGTTTGGACGAGAGCGGGGAGGATGCTGCCCTGTCTTATGTGCGGGAAGTGTCTCGGCGAGGCGCGAGACGTAAGGTTGAGGCGCATTGTTGTGAGGAAGCGACACGGCTGATGCCGGCTTTTGATTCGTGGCGTGAGGGCGGATCGCTTCGGGGCGGTGACGGCGTCCCTGTGGCACACGAGGCGGTCTGTGG
>CAKKQG010000162.1:2295-9434 GCA_919901875.1 Anaerolineales bacterium | reverse complement strand
CATAAACTGATTATAGACCAAGAGGTAAGAGAGCAGGTTTACACAACGTCTAACTGTTGCAGTTAAAAATTTAATCCTCTATAGGAGTCAAGTAATGAACCAACCCATCCATATCAGCGATGCTGAATTTGAAAACAAAGTTTTAAAATCCACCACTCCCGTGGTCGTAGATTTCTGGGCGCCTTGGTGTGGACCCTGCAGGATGATTGCGCCCGTGCTCGAAAACATTGCCATCGAGTACGCCGACAAAATCATCATTGCCAAAGTTAACACCGATGAGAATTCGCAATGGGCGAGGAAATATGGTGTGCAGGGTATCCCGACTTTGCTATTCATTGCTCAAGGGCAAATCAAAGATCGTCTCGTCGGCGCGGCTTCTGCCCCAACCATCAAAGCCAAAGTGGACGGATTATTGAAAGCAGTGCCCGGAGCGTAGCGGATGGCAAACGAACAAAAAAAATATGATGTCGCCATCATCGGCTCTGGTATGGGCGGCTCCACCTTAGCGACCGTGCTAGCGCGACAGGGGTTAGCGGTCATCGTCTTCGAAGGCGGCGCGCACCCGCGCTTTGCGATTGGCGAATCGATGATCTTAGAAACATCCGAAGTGATGCGGGCCTTGGCAGAGTTTTACGATGTGCCTGAACTCGCCTATTACAGTTCGGAAAATTTTTATAACTACATCGGCAACTCGCATGGCGTTAAGCGTCACTTCAGTTTTGTGCATCACACCATCGGGCAAAAGGTAGATGTAAATAAAAGTCTACAAGCCGTCATTCCCAAAATGCCTTACGGGCATGAGATTCACATCCACCGCCAAGATGCCGATTACTTTTTAACTTCAGTGGCGATTTCCTACGGCGCAACTGTTCTGCAAAATACGCTCATTCAAGATATCAATGTTCAGTCGGATGGCGTGGAGATCATCACTAACAGAGGACAAACCTATCAAGCCGAATACATTGTAGACGCAGGTGGGATGAAGTCTCTACTCGCCAACAAATTCAACTGGCGGCATCGTGATTGCCTCACGCACTCGCGCACGATTTTCACCCATTTGATTGACGTTCCTTGTTTCAATAACGTTGGTCCATCGCAACAAAAATTTGGGCATCCGTATCGGCTCTCGGAAGGCACACTGCATCACATCTTCAAAGGTGGTTGGTTGTGGATCATCCCCTTCAACAATCACGCCGACTCTACCAATCCGCTTTGCAGCGTGGGGTTGCAACTTGATCCGCGTCTCTACCCTCAACGTAACGACCTGACTCCCGAAGAGGAATTTTTCGAGTTCATAAAACAATTCCCCGACATGTACGCTCAACTCAAAGACGCGCGCCCCGTCCGCGCTTGGATGCGTATTGAGCGTTTGCAGTATTCCGCGCATCACATCGTGGCAGATCGTTTTGCGTTATTGGCGCACGCCGCCGGTTTCATTGACCCGCTTTATTCCAAAGGGCTGTACGTCACTTACGCCAGTATTTTTTTATTAGCTGACTTGTTGCTCAAAGCTAAACAGACCGGCGATTATTCCGCCGAAGCCTTCGCGCCGTTGGAGACGATGACTCTCAATTACATTCAGATGCATGATCGGCTGGTGGCAAGTTCTTTCAAATCGTGGCACAACTTCAAACTGTGGAACGTATACGAAGTGTTGTGGCTGTTGGGCGCATATCTCGAATACCTGCGGTTGATTACCAATCGCTATCGCGCTAAAACTCGCGCCGAATATCTGGAACTCATGCGCCCGCATCGCTTAGCGGGTGGCGGCTTCCCCTTGTTCTTTGAGATTCAGGAAAAAGTTGACGCGCTAATGGATGCCGTCAATCCCGATGATGAAGCTGATGTGGATCGCGCCGTCGCCGAAATCAAAACCCAGTTCGCCCGCTTCCCGTGGATGTCCACCGCCTTCAAAGATTTACTCAACGGCAAGAATCATTTGCCCGATAACAAGCTGCGTTTGAATCTACTTAACCGTCGTGTGGGCTTTATAGGCGATGGCGCTTATCGCCAACATTTCTTTGGTGATAAGTCCATGCTGGAACTGTTACAGAAAGCCATCGGTGACCAACTGCGATATTCGCCCTTCGCTTTAAATTGGCAAAGACGCGCACACGCCCGCCTGTCGTGGCAAACAATTGTTAAGGATGATCACCATGCTTGATTCATCCATGCGTCGCGCTAAAGATCGACTCGGCGAGCCGTTGGCGGCGCGACTGCCGCATCTCTCGCCCAACGCGATCTCGTTAGTGGCTTTCATCATTGGAATTTTAACCGTCTTGCTCGCGGCAAGAGGTTTGTATGTTTGGGCGTTGGTGCTGTGGTTGTTCAGCCGCGCTCTCGATGGCTTGGATGGATTGCTGGCGCGCGTGCACCAAAAGCAAAGTGACTTCGGCGGTTATCTCGATATCTTGTTAGACTTTTTTATTTACGCCGCGCTGCCCATCGCGCTGGTGATGAGCGCGCCCAGCCATGAACGTTACTTGGCGTTGGCGTTTATGTTGGCGTCGTTTTACATTAACAGCGCGTCGTGGATGTATCTCGCCGCCATTCTGGAAAAACACAAACACCATCGCACCAAAGATGTCGCCGCCTCTGCTGCTTCAACCTCTATCGTCATGCCAGCCGGGTTGATCGGCGGAACCGAAACGATCTTGACCTACTGCGTTTTCTTTTTGTGGGCTGATCACTTAACTATTTTATTTGTCGGCTTTGGCGCGTTGGTGATGTTCACTGCTGCGCAACGACTCGCTTGGGCCTGGCGCACTTTGCGCTAAGGCGATTTTTATTTTTTTATGCCAACAATTAACCTCGGACAACCCGCTCCAAACTTCAACCTACGCACGGTAGAAGGGAAGCAAATTTCTTTAGCCGAGTCCCGTCAGCCCGTCTTGCTGGTGTTCCTACGTCACTTAGGTTGACTGCCTTGTCGTGAACATGCGGCACAGTTGTGCCAGCGCCAAGAGGAATTCAAAAAGTTAAATACACGCGTGCTGATCATTTCCTTCGGGACTTTGCCAGCACTGCAAAAATGGATGCGCGAAACGTGCGTCTCGTTTGAGGTATTGCTCGATCCTGAGCGCACTGTGTATCAAGCCTATCAACTAGATCGCTCTCGACTGCGTTCATGGAGTCCGCGCACGCTTTGGCTATATGTCAAACTTCTCGCCTCCGGGCGCAAATGGATTCCAAAACAGGATGAGTCGGACACATCACAATTGGGCGGCGATTTTATTGTTGATGCTCACGGCATTCTCAAACTTGCTTATCGTAGCTACGATCCCGCTGACCGACCCTCCGTAGATAATTTGTTAGCGATCCTCAAGCGTCTATAAAAATTTGCGCTTGACCTTCCAGCAAATTGAATCAAGGTTATCGTCACGTCGCCGCGCGCGATGATGAGTGACAAAAGAATCAGCAGCGCGGCAAAGGCGGCCTCACCGAGCCGAGCGATAGCACGATGTGTCATGTGTCACGCCGAAGGCAGATAAAAGATAGATGGAGGCTGAATGGAAAAGTTATACACTGAGAATCACTATGCGACAACAACTCGCCGATTTGTTCGTTGAGTTTTTTTTAGCGGTGCCAGTGCGAATCAAGATCGCCGGGATCATCGTGCTGCCTGTTTTGATATTGGGCTTCACACTTAACTATTGGGTGCAAACGGGTTTATCGGATTGGCTGTCGTATTTGCTGCCCGACGAGCGGGTGCGGGTGGCGATGGAAGCGGGCAGCCGAAGCGTGTTATTGGTAACGGCGTTGGCGGCGGTTGCATCTTTTCTGCTCACGTTTTTAATGATGTTGGTGTTGACGCACCCTTTATTAGAATTGCGGCGCGCGACGCAACGTGTGATTGATGGCGACCTCACTTCACGGGCGCGCATCTGGGCAAAGGATGAGATCGGGGGCGTGGCGCGTTCGGTTAATTTGATGATCGATCAGTTGGTAGCCGGTCAACAAAATTTGGAGCGCACCAATCGGCGACTGTCCGCCGTCAACCGCGTGGCAACGGCGGCGAACCGGAATTTGGATCTGCAAGAAGTTTTGGATGCCTCACTTAAAACGACTCTCGACGTGATGGGATTGCAAAGCGGTTATATCTACATTTGGGATCGTGAGAGCAATGAATTTCATTTGGCGAGTTTCATGGGCGTGCCAACCGATGTCAGAATCGAATTGTTGAAAACATCCGATCAGCTCTGCGCCTGCCAACAAGGATTGCTCTCCGGCGAATTCGGTCCCACTGCCGCCGTCCGCCCCTGCCGCCGAATTTCTTCGGAAACGGCGATCTACAATCACGTTGTCATTCCGCTGGAGGCGCGTGGTCAAAAATTTGGTCTGGTGAATTTGCTTTGCTCCGATGAGTCACGGTTCACAGAAGATGATATGGATTTGCTGACGACGATTGGCGCGCAAGTTTCAGAGGCGGTGGCAAACGCTTGGCTGCACGCCAGTGTGCAAGAGAAAGAGATGGCGCGGCAAACGTTGTTGAGCGCGTTGGTGCGGGCGCAAGAGGATGAACGATCTCGTTTGGCGCGAGACTTACATGACAGCGCCGGACAGACTCTCACCAGTTTGCTGGTGCGCCTCAAGGCGTTGGAGAAGCAGACGCCAGAATCTCTACGTGAAAACGTGGCGAGTTTGTGCCAAGAGGTGTCAGAAACTATTGAGCAGGTGCGCGAAATTTCTTATCGCTTGCGCCCGGCCGCGCTGGAAGAGTTTGGGCTGGAGATGGCGCTGCGGACTCTGGTTCAAGAGATGACAGAAAAGGTTGGGCTAACAGCCGATTGTCAATTAAGTTTGGGCGATCAACGTTTGCCATCCGAAGTGGAGATCGCTATTTATCGCATTGCCCAAGAGGCATTGACCAACGTCGTGCGTCATGCCGCGGCGAGCCGGGTGTTAGTCGAGATGGTGATGTTGCCCTACGCTATATGTTTGCGCATAGAAGATGATGGCAAAGGATTCGATCACAATTCCGCCGCGAATAACTCCGGTGGGCGACAGCGTTTAGGGTTGTTGAGTATGCAGGAACGGGCAGAGATGATCGGCGGTTCGATGGCGGTGTATTCCACGCCAGGTCAAGGCACTTCAATAGAAATCCGCGTCCCATTTCAAACAACCGAGGAGTCACTGTGACGGCAACGACTCCGATCCGCATTGTGCTGGCAGATGATCATCAAGTGCTGCGCGAGGGGTTGCGATCTCTGTTAGAGAGCGAAGAGGACATAAAGGTTGTGGGGGAGGCGAGCAGTGGCGAAGAGGCGATCCGCGTTGTGGCTCGAACTCAACCGGATATCGTGGTGATGGATTTGGGAATGCCCGGCATGGGCGGGCTAGAGGCTATCCGCGAGATTCGCCGTGACCATCCACACGTCCGTGTGATTGTTCTCTCCATGCACAGTGGGCGCGAGTTTGTGGTGCAAGCGTTACATGCAGGCAGTGACGGTTACGTGCCAAAATCGTCGGCGCACACCGATCTGCTGCAAGCGATTCGCGTGGTTCATGGCGGAGGACGTTTCGTGCATCCGACTGCCGCCAGCGCGTTAGCCGAGCAGCTCTTGCAAGAAAAACAAACGAGCAAACTTCTGATCAACCTTTCGGCGCGCGAGGCGGAAGTGCTGCACTGGACGGCGTTAGGATTCACCAGCCGCGAAATTGGCGAGCGTCTCTCGCTGAGTCCTAAAACGGTAGATACGTATCGTGAGCGCGTCATGGAAAAACTGGAATTGAAGAACCGTTCGGAGTTAGTGCGTTTTGCGCTTAAGGCTGGATTGTTGGAGAACACGGGAGATGAGAAAACTACAAAGAAGTAGATCAAATCCCGATTTCGCTTACAGCAAAAACAATTTAACCGCAGAGAGCGCGGACGCCAAGCGCGCAGAGATTAAATAATAGGCTTTATCGGAAATAGCTCTTTACAATTTCGGAGTGGTGTGGGGGCGGTTTTCTAATCCGCTGTTTAGCATTTTTCTGATCCCGACCATTCTTCTGCATGGAAACATGGGAGTCGCACACGCGCTAACGGTCAAAGTTTGGAATAAAGTTCGTTAGCGGATTAGAGTGCCAAAACTACAACAGTCCTGTCTCTTTCCAATAATGTTCAATAAAAGAAGTTGGGTTTCCCAAAAAACTCGACTTCTTTTTTGATTCACCTGTAAGGAAAACTCCTACAAACTCGCTGACTTTTCCCGATACTGTTCGCGCTCATGACTTGCTATGCTGTTCAACAGGAATCGTCCAATGCCTGAAACGCGCAAAAGAATTTCACGACGAGAGTTTTTACAGTTAGCCGGTGTGGGGGGAGTGACGATGGCAACCGGAGCAACGCAGCCTGCTCTTCAGGCAAACACGCGCCATGCGTTGGATGCGGCAGGACGCGCCTCACATCCGTGGTGGGTGCGAACAGTTGACAAACCCACAGTGGAATTTAATTGGGATCAAATAAAACGCTTCGACTCGCGCAGTACGGTTCGTTCCGGTTTTGCCAAATACGTGGGCGAAGAAAGAGTCGAATACTTGGGCAAAGTCGCCGCCGACAACGAGAAGCGACGATTGCAGGAAAACGTCTCCGGTTACACCCTCAAAGATTTAGCATTGCGTGGAGCCGTTCAAACACAACTGGAAGAAGCGCGAGTCTCGCTCTCGTTTTTGGGACCACGACGCGCCCTGATGCCCGAAGAACGCGGTGTATCCAAATGGTCTGGCTCACTTGAAGAGTCGGCGCGCGTGGTGCGCGCCGCCATGCGTCACTTCGGCGCAGCAAAGGTGGGGTTCATCGAACTCAACGACAACACGCGCAAGCTGATCTACTCACACGATCCTGACGGCAAGCAAATTGTTTTTGAAGACGTGACTGATTCTTCCGAGACCGAGACAAAGCGTGTCATTGCCAACAAAGCGAAGTGGGTGATCGTATACGCCGTGCAGATGTCGGGTGAGACTCTGCGCCGCGCGCCAACGGTCATCGCCGAACAAAGCACTGCCCTCTCTTACGCGCGCGGCGCGTTCATCCAAAACCAAACCCAAGAGTTCATTCGTGGACTCGGCTACCAATGTGTAGGCGGCGCCACCGTGAATGCCTTAGGCATCGCCCCCGCCTTTGGAGTCTTGGCAGGGTTGGGCGAGCTGTCGCGCCT
>CAKKQG010000162.1:0-2195 GCA_919901875.1 Anaerolineales bacterium | reverse complement strand
TATTGGCGCGAAAAGGCGGGGACGAATTGCGGCATCTGCTTTGCCGTTTGCCCGTTTTCCAAAAAAGACAAAGCATGGATTCACAGCGTGACAAAGGCGACCATCGCCACCGCGCCCGCGCTTAATGGATTCATCCGAAGTATGGACGATGCCTTTAGTTATGGCGCGCAGAAAGACCTTGAAGGTTGGTGGTCACTCGATCTACCGGAATACGGCATTGATACTGAGCGCACGACACGGGGAGATTAGGCGTGGATGATGAGCAAGACAAGGATAAGGAGAAATATCACTACATTCAAATCGCCCGCCGCCCTTGGTATGGCTGGCTGGCGTGGATGTTGTGGTTGTTCCTAGAAATTTTTTTCTTGCAGAACGCTATTGCCAGTCACGAAGAATTTGAAGATCGCGCGGCTGTCATTTACTGGATGATCTTTGGCGTGCTGTTGCTGGGCGGGGTCATCGTGTGGATCGTGCGGCAAAAAAAGTTGTAGGCAAGTTTTATTAACCGGAAAGAACTTTTTGCAAACATGACTCTCTCTAAAACTTTGTTGTCAGTCAGTGCATTATTTATTTTGCTCTTGGTTGCCGGGTGCGGTCAAGGCGCGCAAAAATCTGCGCCGCCGCCCGTCGTAGTCGCTCGCCCCACAGCAACAGAGGCGGCAACCCCGACGCCGACGCCCGCACCACGTCGAAATGTGGATGACATCAAGAATGGATGGGCAACGTCGAAAAACTTGGATGGGCGGCATCGTGACAGTAACTTAACTTGCGAGAGGTGCCACAACCCATTTCCGCCTCAGAGCGCCCCCGCCGACGCGATTTGTTTGTCGTGTCATGGCAGAGGCGAGAGCGGAGTCAGAAATATCACGACGCACTATAAACCCAATCCGCACGACGGACATTATGGCGAGATCACCTGCGCCTTCTGCCACAAGATGCACGAACCCAAGATCGCTTCGTGCGCGCTGTGCCACGAAGAAGTGAAACTCGTTTCCAGCGCTCCGACAAAAGCGCCCTAGCGAAGGAGGAAAGATTATCACGACAACTTTGAACACTATCCACTGAATCAAAAAATTTCCTGGAGGTCAAACTTTATGAAGAAACTTGTAACACTAATTTTTCTACTCACCCTGCTCGTTGCGTGCGGCGGTCCTGCCACCGAAGCCATTGTCATGGACGAACCAGTGCCGCCCGGCGCGGAAGGCGCTCAGGTAGTCGAATTGGAATTCACATCCGAGAAGATCATCCCTGAAACCGTCACCATTCCGGTGAATACCAAAGTGCTCTTCGTCATCCACAACACGGATCAAAAACTCAAGGAAGATCACAACTTGGTTGCGCCGGAGATCGGGCTCAAGGAAATCATCGTCCGCCCCGGGCAAACCGTGCGCCGTTTGTGGACAAGTTACGGCACGCCCGGCACCTATCGAGTGGGCTGCACCATCCACTCGTGGATTGATATGAAGATCACAGTTAAGTAATTCTATTCTCAACAAGGAGGATTGTTATGCCTGAAAATCTTACACGGCGAGAGTTCATCAAGGACTTAGGCGCATTGGGAGCGGTCGCCGCCCTATCGCCTGTCGCCAAATTCGGCGAAGCCGGATCCGACAAACCCGCCGCTATCAAACGCCCACCCTTCATCAAGGAAGTGAGTAAGCCCACTATCGAGATTGACTGGGCGCAAGTGAAGCGATACAACGAGACCAACACCTGCCGTGGCGGCTTCGTTAAATATGTCGGGCAGGATCGGCTCACCAAGCTGACTCAGATTCAAACCGATAACCTTGCCAAGTTCTTGAAAGAGAACAAGCCCGGCTACACGCTGAAAGATGTGGCGCTGCAAAGCGGCGTTGGTACTGGTGGCGCAGGCACGAGTTTTCTGGGACCGCGCAAAGCCAGGACCCCGAAAGATTTGGGCGTTCCCGTTTGGACTGGCACACCCGAAGAAGCATCCATGATCGTCACTGCCGCCCTGCGTCACTTTGGCGCGGCAACGGTGGGCTTCGTGCAACTGGAGAACGAGACCACCGAGAAATTGATCTACTCCGTTGATCCTGATGGCAAAGAGATGAAGATCATTGACGCCGATCAACCGGCTGAAGATGACAAGTCACGCACCATCCCCAAGAAAGCGCGTTGGGTGATCACCTACACCGTGCAGATGTCCGAAGAGACTCTGGCGCGGGCGCCAA
>CAKKQG010000161.1 GCA_919901875.1 Anaerolineales bacterium | reverse complement strand
TGCACACGCGCAAGCAAGGCTACAACGAAGTCTACACGCCGTTCATGGTGAAGGGCGAGGCGGTTTACGGCGCGGGGCAGTTGCCAAAATTTAAAGATAATCTCTACAAAGATCACGAAGAGGATTTGTGGATGGTGCCAACCGCCGAAGTGCCGGTCACCAATCTTCACCGTGATGAGATCTTGGACGCCGCCTCTCTCCCCAGACGTTATGCCGCTTACACGCCGTGCTTCCGCCGCGAGAAGATGGCAGCCGGGCGCGATGTGCGCGGCATCAAACGCGGACATCAGTTTGATAAAGTGGAGATGTACACTTTCTCTTTGCCAGAAGAATCAGATAACGAGTTGGAGCGCATGAGACAAGATGCAGAAGAAACTTGCGCCGAGTTGGGGCTGACGTATCGCGTGAAGCAGTTGTGTTCGGGCGATGTAGGTTTCTGCGCGCGGATGACATATGATATTGAAGTGTGGGCACCGGGGCAGGATGAATGGTTGGAAGTTTCATCGGTGAGCAATTGTGGCGACTTTCAGGCGCGACGGGCGAATTTAAAATTTAGACGTGAGGCGGGCGCCAAGCCGGAATTTTTGCACACGCTCAACGGATCGGGCTTGGGTTTGCCGCGCACGATGATCGCTGTCATGGAGAATTATCAACAAGCCGATGGCAGTATCGTTGTTCCCGAAGTGTTGCATCCGTGGATGGGTGGCGTGGATGTGATTCGGTGAATTTTTCTGTAGGGGCGAAGCATGCTTCGCCCCTACGCTCTGTATATGAATTGGATTGAACCGTTAATTATCTTCCTTACGTTTTTGGTGATGATCGTCGGCGTGATCGGTACGGTGCTGCCGGCACTGCCGGGCATTGAGCTGATCTGGCTGACGGCGGTGGCTTACGGTTTAGTGTCGTGGTGGATGTTTAGGGCGACGACGTGGTGGAGCGTGGCGTGGATCGTGGGCATTACGTTCTTACTGATCATCGGCGAAGTGTTGAGCTACGGGGTAGAAATTTTTTCGGCGCGCAAGACCGGCGCATCGTGGCAGGCGATTCTCGCCAGCGTGATTTTAGGTTTGATCGGAACTTTTATCTTCCCGATTCTTGGCACGTTGATCGGCGCGATACTCGGTGTGTTTCTGGTGGAATGGGTTCGCCGCAAGAATTGGCAAGAGGCGATCAAAGCGGCAACAGGCACGTTGATGGGTTTTGGAATCTCAGTCGGGGTGCAGTTTGTTTTTGGGTTGATGATGATTGCGGTGTGGGGGGTGTGGGTGTTTGTTAGATAACGGTAGTTGGGTGGTTAGAGATTGGAGATTGGAGATTAGAGATTGGAGATTGGAGATTTGAAGTTTGAAATTTGGAATTTCTTCAGGGCTTAAAATAAATTTGCCCCACTCCCATTCTCTCCAACGCTTCGTCTGCCCAGTATTGAACGATCATCGAATCATCGTTGAGGGCATTGAAGAGGGCGGGGATAGATGATTGATCTTTAATGTGAGCGAGAGCGCGAGTGGCGAGTCCGCGTGTTTGGATGTTTTGATCTTTGAGCGCTTCGATCAAGTTTGATGTTGCCACTTTGCCAATGTGAATAAGCGAATCACAGGCAGTGCGGGCGAGAAATGTGTCGGGGTTGGCGAGAACGGTGATTAACGCGGTGACGGCATCCGCAGTGGATCGTGTGCGAAGGGCGTAGATCGCCGCGGCGCGAGTCTCGTCATCGCTCCCATTAACGAACTCGATCAGATCACCTGTGGCGATCTGATCGAGTTTACTTTCATCATCCAAAATCATTCGGCGGGCGGTGGAACGGGGAGCGCGTCTTCGGCGGTGTTGACCCATTTGTCGCCGACATCAATGAGCATCACCGGGATGTCGTCGCGGATGGGATATTTGCGCCCGCAGCCGGGTTCTTGGCAAACGAGCCAAGTGTCTTTGACGAGTTTGAGCATGCCCGGTTTTTCGCGCACGCAAGCCGGACAACGTAGAATGTCGAGTAAGTCTTTGCTAACCATTATGTGCCTCCTGAAAATTTTTATCGCGCCACGGCATGTTGTTGCGAGCGTTTACGTTTGATCGTTTTAGGCATCGCGCTCAACAATGCGCGCAGGGCGGTGTTGACTGAATCAGAATCGGGGAAGTAGGGTTGAACATCTGGCGCAAGCAGGATAGTGCCCTCTTGAATTTTAAAATGTTGAACAACAGTTGTGCCGTCTTCCTTATGTATTTTCAGTGAGTAACCTTTGTGTAACGGACGATACGCCCTGCCGCGAACAGCATTCTTGAAATCATATTCGGCTCGCATCGGGGCGTCATTGTGTGTTTTCGTTTTTGTCTTCTTCATAGATTTTTCGTTCGGATGATGTTGCTTTTCGGCAACTGATAATGCGAATGTTGTCATTGCGTTCGGTATAGATGACGACGAGCAAACGTTTCTTTACCGAATGACCAATGGCAATTTGTCTCGGCTCTGTTTCGGAATGATCAGGGTTGGACATATCAGCGATGAAAGGATCGTTGAATATCGTTGCGCCCTCTTCAAAAGCTATTTTATGCTTTTTGTGATTCGCCTTTGCTTTTTTGTTGTCCCACTCAAAGGTTGCAGACACTAGAGGATATCCTCATTTGATTAATCTCCCGGAACCTTTTGTGAGTATATCACGATGTTATGCTTCGTTCTTTGCGGTAAAATCTTTTCACTATGACAACCCCTGAACAATTATTTTCTATTCACCCCGCCACATTGATGGGTCACGTCTCGTTGACCGTTGCCAATTTGGATAATCAGATCGCCTTCTATCAACGCACACTCGGCTTTGTGCAACACTGGCGCGAAGGTAATAGTGCGGGCTTGGGATCAGGGGGCGCGGACTTGCTTCGACTGACCGAGCAACCCAACCTCAAACGTTATCGTGGCGTCACCGGTCTGTATCACTTCGCCGTGCTGTTTCCAAATCGCCGTGAGTTGGCGCGGGCTGTGGCGCGATTGTTTTCTTTGCGCTATCTAAATCATCCAACCGATCACATCATGACGAAGACCACCTATCTTGATGATCCCGAAGGCAACGGCATCGAGTTGTATGCCGAGTCGCCGGAAGATGGCACATTTGTTATTGCGGGCGATCAATTCGTCACACGCCGCGCCGATGGCACGATGAGCGATGGACGTGAACCGCTCGATGTCGAAGCGTTGTTCAC
>CAKKQG010000160.1 GCA_919901875.1 Anaerolineales bacterium | reverse complement strand
TCCACCGCATCTGCCAACGCTCTCCAACTTGCCTCAATGATGTTCGCGCTTGCGCCGACAGTGCTCCAACGCTTCGATCCGTTTTGGGTGTCAATCAAAACGCGAGTCGTCGCCGCTGTTCCATTCTCGCCATCGAGGATACGCACTTTGTAATCGGCAAGATGAAATTGATCAATCGTCGGATACACGGGGAGAAGGGCTTTACGCAAGGCGGCGTCCAATGCGTTGACGGGTCCGTTGCCTTCAGCCGCCGTGTGGAAAATTTCTTCATTCACTTTCACTTTCACAGTCGCTTCGGCGAAGATGCCGCGCCCTTGGCGATGCTCGACGTTCACCGAAAAATCAACCAACTCGAACGGCGATTTGTAATCTGGCTGTTGCCGTTTCATCATCAACGCTACGGATGCTTCTGCCGCCTCAAACGAAAAGCCTTGTGCCTCTAACGCTTTGATCTCGTTCAACACATCCGCCACGTTACCGCCGCCATTCACGTCGAGTCCATATTCTTCAGCCTTGCTCAACAAATTCCCGCGTCCCGAAAGTTCGGAGACCACGACGCGCATTTGATTGCCGACAAGTGATGGATCGATGTGCTGATACGAATGCACGTTGCGCCGCATTGCTGCAACGTGGATGCCGCCTTTGTGAGCGAAAGCCGATTTGCCTATGTATGCCAAATGCTCGTCGGGCGCGAGGTTGGCGATCTCGGCGACGACGTGCGCCACGTCATACAACATCGGCAAGTTGCCATCGGGCAGACAGCGCAAATTTAATTTCAATTCGAGATCAGGGATGATCGAACATAAATTGGCATTGCCGCATCGCTCGCCATAACCGTTGATCGTGCCTTGCACCTGTATCGCCCCTTCGCGCACCGCCACGAGCGAATTGATCACCGCGCACTCGCCATCGTTGTGAGTGTGAATCCCAAAGGGCTGATCGATCTTGTTTTTCACTTCGCGGATGATCCTTTCCAATTCCCACGGCATCGTGCCGCCGTTGGTATCGCACAGCACCACCGTTTCCGCGCCGCCGCGAATCGCCGCGCGCAGAGTCTCAATGGCATAAGCGCAATCGAGTTTGTAGCCGTCAAAGAAATGTTCGGCGTCGTAAATGACCCGGCGATCTTGTGCTTTGAGATACGCCAGACTTTCTTCGATGATCCGCAAATTATCTTCAAGGGTTGTTCGTAATACATCGGTGACGTGCAGGGTGGATGTTTTGCCGACGACAGTGCAAACGGGCGTGCGCGAATCGAGCAACGCTTTGATGTTGGCGTCATCGTCGGGGCTGCCGTTGACGCGGCAAGTTGAACCGAAAGCCGTTATCAGCGCGTTCTTCCACTTCATATCTTTAGCACGATCAA
>CAKKQG010000159.1:12193-13552 GCA_919901875.1 Anaerolineales bacterium | reverse complement strand
TGAGATCGTCAATCGGAAATGATTCGTTGGCAGGCACGCCGCGTGTGAAGTTGATGGGGGCTAAAGTAGACATATACTATTTCTCCTGAGCGGGTTATACAGGTGAGGCGTGATTCGGGATACGTGAGAAGTGTTGCGTATTACGTATTCCGTATTCGGGCAATTTGCTATACGCCATCGGCTATCTGCCATCTGCTATCAGCCAATAGATTGCCTGTAACGCCAACAAATATGATCTCCACCCAAAGCCTTTGATGACGCCCTTGCACACGGGCGCCAAATACGAATGGCGGCGAAATTCTTCGCGCGCATCAGTATTCGAGAGATGACATTCGATCACGGGGATGCCGATTCCGCTAACCGCATCGCGCAGGGCAACAGAGGTGTGGGTGAAGCCGCCGGGATTGATGATCACGCCCTTCGCATATAATCGCGCTTCGTGCAGCGCATCAATCAATACGCCTTCGTGATTCGACTGCAATGTCCGCACTTCGATATTTAATTTCGCGCCTTCCTCTTTCAACGCTTTGTCAATATCCTCTAGCGTAGTTGAGCCATAGATGTGCGGCTCGCGCGCGCCGAGCAGATTGAGGTTGGGCCCGTGCAAAACGAGAATGGAGTCATTAGTAATTGGTAATTGGGGATTGGGCATGGGTGTATATTACAATAAACTAGCAAGCAAGGAGAACAGAAAATGCTCGACATACTTTTGACTCAAGAACAACTCGCTTTACGCAACGAGACGCGTGCCTTCGTGCGCGAAGAAGTGCCGCGCCAACTTCTGCTCGATATGGACGCCGACAAGGTGCGCTACCCGCGCGAGTATTTGCAGAAACTCGCCGCGCGTCGTTTACTCGGTTTGCGTTTTCCAAAAGAGTTTGGTGGGCGCGGACTCAACTGGTCGCACGAAGTGTTGGCGCTGGAAGAGATCGGCGTGTTGGGGGCGAGCCTTGCCTGTTTGTATTCACTGCCGACGATTGTAGGCGAAGCGATCAACACCTTTGGCACGCGCGAGCAAAAAGAAAAATTTTTGCGACCCGCGCTGGAAGGAAAATTAACCGTCGCCGAAGCGTTGACCGAACCGCGCGGCGGCTCCGACTTTTTTGGGGTGACGACTCGCGCTACGCGCGACGGCGACACCTATATCCTCAACGGACAAAAGCGTTTCATCGTCGGCGCGGAAGGCGCGGATTATTTTCTGGTTTATGCTCGCACCGACCCGAATGCGCCGGGGCATCGCGCCATCAGCGCGTTCATCGTCGAGCGCGATGCGGGAGTCGAAGTTCAACATGTGTATGGGTTGATGGGGACGCGCGGCGGCGGCACGGGGCGAGTCTATTTCCGTGATGCGCGTGTGCC
>CAKKQG010000159.1:0-12093 GCA_919901875.1 Anaerolineales bacterium | reverse complement strand
GCGCGGGCGATTGATGCCAACGGCGAACCATCTTTGTTGCGGCGGCTCGTTTCCGAGTCGAAAAAGTTTGCGACCGAGGCGGCGTGGGATGTGGTGAACGACGCCATGCAGATCATGGGCGGCATCGGCTACACCAACGTCTACCCAATCGAACGCTTATTGCGCGACACGCGTTTAATGATGATCTGGACGGGGACGAATGAAATTATGAATCTGGTGATCCAACATGAGTATTACAAAACGCTGCTCGGCGAGAAACCCACCGCGCGCGACGTGGAAGCCGACGCGCAAAATGCGGAGGTGGAGGGGGAGAAGGTGTATGAATAAAAAAGACACCGAGTGTTTTGCAAACATTATGAATAGATAGATTGACTCTACCCGTATAAAAACCAGAACGCTGACGCGAAGCGCGCTGATTTTTCTATCAGCGAACGTCAGCGCACTTCAGCGTCATCAGCGTTCAACGGTTTACTTCCCGCATACACCCCGCACCACGCTCATCAACACTTCTTCGTCTACTTCGATCCCCCACACTGCCTCGCCGATTTTTTTCGGCAGGGCGAACTTTAATTTGCCGCGCGATTTTTTCTTGTCACTCTGCATCAACGCCCGCACCGCTTCGGGGTCGCCGTCAAAGCGCGTGGGCAACTCGAATCGTTCAATCACCTTTTCGATTCGATCCGCCAAACCTGATTCGGCAATTCCGATTCGCTCGGCGAGTCGAGCTTCGGCGATTAAGCCGATGGCAATCGCCTCACCATGCCGCAATTCGAAATGGGAGGCCGCCTCTACGCCATGACCCATCGTGTGCCCCACATTTAAGATCGCCCGCTCACCCTTCTCAAACGGATCACGTTGAACCACTTCGATCTTAACCTGCAACGCTTGGGCGATCTGCGCCGGACTCCCGAACCCTGTTCCCGCCTCTAACGACTCGAACAAATTCACATCACGAATAATGCCGTGCTTGATCACCTCTGCCATGCCGGCGTTGTATTCACGGCGCGGCAAAGTGTTGAGCATTAGTGGATCAATGATCACCAACGACGGCGCATGAAACGCCCCGACCAAATTTTTCCCTTGCGGCAGATCAACTCCGGTTTTTCCGCCGATGCTGGCATCCACCATTGATAACAGAGTCGTTGGCACGTTCACCCAACGCAGCCCGCGCATAAACGTCGCCGCCGCGAACCCCGCCATATCGCCGATCACGCCGCCGCCGACGGCGACCACAATCGAACCGCGATCTAGATCGTGTTTTAAAAATTCGTCATATAACTTTCGAATCGTTTCAAGATTTTTGTATGCTTCGCCTGCTGACACAACAATAAGTGGCTGATGGCTCAAGGCTGATGGCTCAAGGCTCTTTGCGACATTTTCATCGGTAACAAGCACACCCGCGCGCAAATTTCTTTCCTCTAAAATTTGTGGTAACTCATTCAACAACCCATACCCGATCAGGATGTCATGCTCCATCGCAGTCGTCTTGAGCGAAAGGGTTTTAGTTTCGAGTTGCGCCAAAATTTCTTTGGCGACGTCGAAGACATTTTTGTTCGTGGTATTCACTTGCAGAGGAAACGAATCGTAGAGGGCTTGGCGCTTCGCCAATAACGCTTCAAGTTTTTCGCGCGGGTTCTCGCCCGCGAGCAAAGGCCTGTTGGACAAGTTGTCATCTTGTTCATTGCGCGAATTGGAAATTCGCCCTACGAGCAAATCAACGTCGGCGCGCAAACATATAACGATGCCGTTTTGCTGTAACGTCGCCCGAGTCTGTTCGTTAACCAACGCCCCGCCGCCCAACGCGATGACGGCATCCCCGTGTCTCGCCAACTCGGCGCACACTTCAGCCTCAATGCGGCGAAACCCCTCTTCACCTTGCGTCTCGAAAATCTGCGGGATGCTCTTACCCGCGCGTGACTCGATCAGCGAATCACTATCGAAAAATTTTCGATTCAACTTCGCCGCCAACTCTTTGCCGACAACACTTTTGCCGACGGCGGGGGGACCGTAGAGGAAAAGATTCATGTCAAAAGGAAATAAGGGAACCGAGGGAAACAAAGGAAATCCTTTCCTCTATTTCCTTTGTTTCCTTTTGATCCTATGGGTTGTTAACCGCGAAGCCCGGACTCTCCACATGGAACGTTGCTCCCAAGCCAATCGTTGCTCCTGTCAGCACAGTTTTAAAATCCGCCGCAGTTAACGGCGCAAGGGCCGTGTGAGTGGCGCGGCGGATGACGGCACGCCCGTTTTCGTTGATGTGTCCATATGTCCAATACAGCTTCGCGCTCGAATCAAAATATCCAGCCGGGATGCCGCCCAAATTCGTAGAAAGATTCGTCAGGCGCGTGTATGTGCCAAGCAAAGTAGTCGCCGTCCACGCGGTGATGCTCGCGCCATGCGAGACATACATCACGTATTGCTTGCCATCAAAAAAAATATCGGGGTCAGAGGCAGAACGAAATTCGCTGCCCAACTTAACCGTCACGCGATGCCCGCTCTCCAAATTAAATTCTGTGCCGTCGCTACCTTTCACTTCAACCGCCGCGTCCATATATTTTTCGCACGTCGTTTGATTCGGCGGACAACCTGCCGGGTCGCCATTCGGCACGAAACCATTAAGCATGAACAACACCAAACGTCCTTCGCCATCAATGATCAACGATGGATCGGCAAAGCCCATGTCAAGCCCTTTCACTTTGACTCGCGTCGGCGCATCCACCACACTTGTGTCGAGATGATACTTCACCACTTCGCCACTCGCGGTGTAAATGTAAAGTGTGTTGCCGCGTCGGATCACATCCGGCACCGATCCCTTAAACGGTTTCCAATTCGGAATCATTTTCCATGCCACGCCGTCATCACTCTGCGCCAGATACACTTCGTGGTTGCGCGGATCGCGGCAGTTAGTTTTCGATTCATCGCAGGCATGAAACGACATCACATATTTACCCGTCACCACACTTTGGATTGTGGGCACCGTCGTCGGTGATGCCGCCGTTGCTGTGGGAACAGCGGTGACAGGGGTAACTTGAGTCGGCGGCGGCAGCGTGGGCTTCGGTTGAGTTGCTGGCGCGAGCGTGGGCAGCGGAGTCGCCGTTGAACACGCAGTGATAAAGATCAACACGATAAAAAGAAATTTGTTTTTCATTTTGTTCTCACCGCGCCAAGACCGACGCGGTTTTAAAAACCGCGTCGGTCTGCCCGCGATGACGTATCCAAATTACTCCCAAAACACTTGTGCCTCATTCAACATCTTCAAATCTCCAATCTCCAATCTCTTGATCTTCTCAAACCTCATCGTCATCTCTTCCATCGAATCCCCACCCAACTTTTCCATCAACGCCTCAGCCAGAACAAAACACACCATCGCCTCACCGATCACACCCGCGCGCGGCACAGCGCAAAAGTCAGAGCGTTCATACTTCGTTGCTTCTTCCTGCCCTGTCGCCAGATTAACTGACCTCAACGGAGTCAACGTCGTGCTGATCGGCTTCATCGCCACCCGCAGCAGAATCGGCTCACCCGTTGTGATGCCGCCTTCCAACCCACCCGCGCGATTCGTGGCGCGACTCAATCTGCCATCCCGTAACATGATCTCATCATGCACTTCTGTCCCCTTCTTCTTCGCATTCTCAAACGCTTCTCCGACCTCAACGCCTTTCATGGCGTGAATACTCAAGAGCGCGGCGGCGAGTCGTGAAGTGAGTCTTCGATCCCAATGCACATGCGAACCCAATCCGGGCGGAACGCCGAGAGCCACAACTTCAAACACGCCGCCCAACGTATCACGCTCGCGCATCACCGCTTCCACGCGGGCGCGCATGGCGGCATCCGCCGCAGAGTCCGGACATTGCATCTCCGAATCAGCGGCGCGGCGGAATCGTTCTTCAATCGGAATCTGATTCACATCCGCGCGCACCTCGCCGATCTCGATCACGTAACTTCCAACTGTGACGCCAAACTGCGCCAAAAATTTTCTACAAATCGCGCCAACAGCAACACGCGCTGTCGTCTCACGCGCTGAGGCTCTTTCCAGACTCATACGTAAATCGTTGTAGCCATATTTGATTGCGCCCGTGAGGTCGGCGTGACCCGGACGCGGCGTGGTCATCGGCTCAATCGCTTTGCCCTTCCACTTGGCATGATCCAGATTCGGAATCTGAATCGCAATCGGCGATCCAATCGTCTTCCCCGCCATCACGCCGCTGGTGATCGTCGCCGTGTCGCGTTCCAACTTCATGCGCGGACTCGCGCCAGTGTAAGGACGAGTGCGAGACTCGCCCCTACTTAAACCTTGTCGCCGCGCAAGATCAGGGTTGAGGTCGTCCGCGCTCAATGACAGACCGGCAACCATGCCTTCGAGGATGGCGGTGAGGGTGGGACCGTGAGATTCGCCAGAAGTTAAAAATCGGAGCATAGTGGGTAAGTAGACAGGTAGGCACGTAAACAAGTAGACATGTAAACACGTAAGCAGGCGCACATGTTTACCTTTTTACCTGTTTACGTTTTTACCTATTTACCTTTCATTTTTTCTTCCGCCGCTTCACGCATAACCTTTCTCGGCGCATCCTTCCCCGTCCACAACTCAAACCCCAACGCGCCTTGCTCAATCAACATTCCGAGTCCGGTAGCGGCGCTGAGACCTTGCGCCCGCGCTTGCTTCACTAATTTTGTTTCGCGCGGGTTGTAAACCAGATCATATACGAAGGCTTCTTTTGGAAACGGAACAGAGTCGAACCAAGGCGATGAGTCAATGTTGGGACGCATGCCGAGCGGCGTGCAGTTGAGGATGAGGGCGCAGTCGTGAGAGGCGCGAGTGAGATCGTTGATAGTGAGATCAAAAACGTTAGAGGTTGGAAGTTGGAAGTCGGAGGCTAATGATTCGGCTTGATCTCTTCTACGAGCGATGAACTTAATTTTCGCCCCCATACCGGCGCAGGCCGCCACCGCTGCCCGCGCTGACCCGCCTGCACCTAACACTAGCACGACACGATCTTGAATCTTAACTCCATGCGTATGTAGATCAGCCAACAAGCCTGCCGCATCGGTGTTGTGTCCAATTAATTTTCCATCACGCTTCACAATCGTATTCACTGCGCCAATTGCTTCGGCAACCGGAGTTACGCCGTCAAGCAACGGCATTATTTTTTCTTTGTGCGGCACAGTCACATTCGCGCCTGCGTAATCATCGCCGCGAATCAACTGCACTGCTTCACTCAATCGCGCTGGCTCAATCGGCATTGCCTCGTAACGCCAATCGCTTAAACCCACTTCGCGCAACGCGGCGTTGTGCATGGCGGGCGAGAGTGAGTGAGAGAGGGGGAAGCCGAGAATGGAGAGGCGCATCAATGAACAATGAAGAATGAAACAATGAACAATATTAACTTCGTAAAGTCTCTAAGACTTCAAAATAATTCGGGAACGTCTTCGACACACACGATGGATTCTCAATCGTGATGCCTGCCGCACGTAAGCCGATGAGGGCGAATGCCATTGCCATGCGATGATCATTATAGGTTTGAATCGTCGCAGGTCGAATTTTATCGCATGGGTAAATTTTTAAACCGTCGTCGTATTCTTCAACCGTCACGCCGACCCGCCGCAATTCATTACACATCGCCGCCACGCGATCCGTTTCTTTGACCCGCGCGGAGGCAATGCCGCGAATCGTCGTCGGCGAATTTGCGAAGGGCGCAATGGCGGCGAGCGTTTGCGCCGTGTCGGGGATGTCGCGCATATCAATATCAATGCCTCGTAGGGGCGCACCGCCGTGTGTGGGGCGGTCATGTAGGGGCGCAGCATGCTGCGCCCCTACGACGATGGAATTATTTTCTTCTGTCACATCACACCCCATCTTTTGCAACACATCCAAGAACGCAATATCACCCTGCTTCGAATCGCGCGAGATATTTTCCACGCGCACTGTACCGCCGACGATGGCGGGCGCGGCAAAAAAATACGAGGCGGCTGAAGCATCGCTCTCGATCATATATTCGTTTTGCGCTTTGTATTTTTGTGGCGCGATTAAAAATCGCGAGTATCCATCGCGCTCAACACTCACCCCAAAATCTTTCATCACCGCAATCGTCATGTCCACGTAAGGTTTGGAATTGAGATCGCTTTTTAAAATGATCTCGACAGGCGACTGGGCGTAAGGCGCGGCGATCAACAATCCGCTTAGAAACTGACTACTCACTTCACCTGAGATCGCCGCGCTGCCGCCTTTTAAACCTGAAGCAATGACTTTTAATGGCAGGCAAAGATTGGAGATTGGAGATTGGAGATTGAGAGGCGCGATGTTTGCTCCGAGTTGAGTCAGCGCATCAACAAGATCACCGATGGGTCTTTCTCTCATGCGGGCGTCGCCGTCAACAATGTATTCACCGTGACCCAACGTAAGCATCGCTGTTAAAAATCGCGCCGCCGTGCCAGCGTTGCCGACGAAGAGTTCGGCGCGAGATGAGGGGATGTGACCGCCTAAACCTACAACCCGTAGGGGCGAAGCATGCTTCGCCCCTACGACAAAACCCAAACGTTGTAGCGATTCAACGCACCGCGCCGAGTCATCCGACTCTAACGCATTGTGTATTGTCGTCATGCCATTCGCTAACGCAGCGATGATGAGGGCGCGGTTCGTTAAACTTTTAGAACCGGGAACGCGGACGGTGGCGCGGAGAGTGTGAGGGATGGGGGAGATGAGCATGAGGGGTTAGAGGTTGGAAGTTGGAGGTTGGAGATTGGAGATTAAAGATTCTGGAAAAGTTTTTGGCGTTGAGTTTGGGCGGCAGAAAGTTTCTTATGCAATGAGTCAGAGTCGGATGATTCAATTAAGGCTGTGAGCGAATCGATCTCGTTTCGAAAGCGACGAAGTGAGTCTAGCACCGCGCCGCGATTCGTTTGCATGATGTCTCTCATCATTGTCAAATCGCTTGCCGCTAAACGGGTTGTGTCTCGAAAACCCGAAGCGGCAATACGCCACACATCGTCATCGTTCATTGTCATCGCGGAGTGCATCAGGGCAATTGAAGCGAGATAAGGCAAGTGACTCACCATCGCCGCAAGTGAGTCGTGATGATCGGGATCGAGAATCAAAGGTCCCGCGCCGATGATGGTGATAAGTTGGTGAGCGATGTTGAGGGCGCGCGATGAGGTGCGTTCTAGTGGAGTGAGGATAAATGTTTTATCTCGAAAAAGATTCTCGTCGGCGTTGGCGATGCCACCAATTTCTTTGCCGCACATGGGATGTCCGCCGATGGGATCGAAGTGGGCGGGCAACTTTTGCATCTCAGAAACAATTTGTGTTTTGGTTGAGCCGAGATCGAGGATGATTGCGGAATGTGGATTGCGGAATGCGAAAGCAGTGAGGCGATTAAGTTGTTCAATGATCACGCGTGGTGGTATGGCGAGGATGATCAGATCACTTTCGAGCGCGGAATCAAAATCGGCGGCGCGGGAGATGATGTGGTGATTAAGGGCAAAGGTTATCGCGGCAGAGTCGGTATCACATCCGGTGATCTCTTTGACGTGATCGCGCAGAGCGAATGCCAACGATCCCCCCATGAGTCCGAGTCCGATGATCGAAACAGTTAAGTTCTTAAAGTCTGGTTCATCCATTGCTGATTTTTGATTTCTGATTGCTGAATGTGACCGGGTAATCAACAATCAGAAATCAGCAATCAGAAATTAACATCGTCCCACTGCTTCGGCGATACGCCTCACTTCTTTCACCAACTGCGCGAACTTTTCCGGCTTGAGACTCTGCGCGCCATCGGACATGGCATCTTCGGGATGAGGGTGAACTTCGATGATGAGTCCATCGGCTCCGGCGGCGATGCCGGCGCGGGCGATAGCGTTCACATATTCCCATTTGCCTGTGGCGTGACTCGGGTCGAGGATGACGGGCAGATGCGTGAGTTGTTTGAGAACCGGCACGGCATTGATGTCGGTGGTGTTACGCGTGTATTTTTCAAAGGTGCGGATGCCGCGCTCGCACAACATCACTTGCGAGTTGCCTTTCGCCAAAATATATTCGGCAGACATGAGCAGTTCTTCAATGGTAGACATCATGCCGCGTTTAAGCAAAACAGTTTTCTTGGCGTCGCCCGCCGAATTAAGCAAAGCATAGTTCTGCATGTTGCGCGCGCCGATCTGGATCACGTCGGCGTATTTGCAAACGAGCGGAACTTGTTCGGGTGACATGGCTTCGGTGACGATGGGCAGTCCGGTTTGCTCACGCGCTTCTGCCAGAAGTTCGAGTCCTTCTTCTGCCAGTCCTTGAAATGAATAGGGCGAGGTGCGCGGCTTGAACGCGCCGCCGCGCAAGGCGGTTGCCCCGGCCTCTTTCACGGCGTGTGCCGTCTCTAAAATCTGCGCGCGGCTTTCAACGGAGCAGGGTCCGGCGATGATAACAATTTTTTCTGCGCCCACTTTGCAGCCGTTGAGCGGGACGAGCGTATCGGCAGGGTGCATATCGCGCGAGGCGAGTTTGAATGGTTTTAAAACAGGCATAGTTTTTTCGACTCCATCGAGCAATTCAAATTGCGTGCGATCTATCGGGCGGTCATCACCAACAACTCCGATGATGGTGGTTTCTTCTCCGCGAATGAGTCGGGCTTGATAGCCTAGTGTTTCGACGCGCTTGATGATGGCGTTGAGTTGTTTCTCGCTAAAGTTGGGTTTCATGACGATGATCATTTTTTTAGAGATTAGAGATTGGAGATAAGAGATTAACTGGACACATGCAGTTCACAGAAATTTTTATCACGAATGACTCGAATAAACGAATAACACGAATTTTTCTTTTGTTTTATTCGTCAAATTCGGAACATTCGAGTCATTCGTGATTAAGATGCGTAAGTCCAGATTAAAATAATCTCTAGTTTCCAATCTCCTTTCTCGGCTCCTTGTGGTTTGCTCGGTCAGGTCTTAAGTTGGCGGCGTCACCGAGATAGATGTGTTGGATCGCCGACGACGGACGATCTGTGTTCCAGTGAATCAAAATGCGAATACATTTTTTGAGTCCGTGTGGCACGTTCATTTCGTGACTGCACATCAACGCCACTTCGGTCCAACCCAACGCGCGAGCGGCGGCGGCGGGGTAGTCGGCGTTGAGATCGGGTGAAGTGGTGAACCAAGCCGAGGCGACATCGGCGGCATCCACTTGGTTGGCGGCGATCAACGCGAGTAAAAGTTCACGCGTAGAGTCGTGAATCGATTCGCGTGTGTTTTCTTTTGTGGTGATCGCGCCGCGTATTCCTCGAACTGGCATAGTCTTGTCCTTTAAGACTTCCGAAGTTTTTAAAACTTCGGAAGTCTGGGAAATAAAAAGCGCGGAGCCGCTGGCTCCGCGCTTTCTGTATGGTTCAATCGTTCTACGTCTACTCAAGCGGAAACAGCGTCAGTGGGTGCTGTCGCATAAAAGTAGAAGTAGCTAAACAAACAAGGGGCGTTCATGTGGGGTGCATGATAACTCAAATTTTAGAATTAGCATCCCCTAAGAAGTGAGAGAAAAGGTTGCGATTCATTGTGAAGGCTGACCAAATGACAGAGTCGCAACAAACCCTTCAGGTCTTAGAGACCCGAAGGGTTTTGTTTTTAACCCCACCCCCTCTTCTCCAAGTCATCCTCATCAAACCCAAAATAATGCCCGAGTTCGTGAATGATCGTCGCGCGGATCTCTTCGCGCAATTCTTTTTCATCATCACACATCTCCATCAAGGCGATTCTAAATAATGTGATGCAGTCTGGTTCAAGGATCACATCATCGGGATGACGCTCGACAAGCGGCACGCCTTCATACAATCCCAAGAGATCATCGCCGTCCTCATCCTCCTCATCAAGTTGATCGGGACTCGGTTTATCGGCGACTTCAAGAATCACCTTGACGGCATCCGCGCGCAGATCAGGTGGAAGTGATTCGACGACTTGCGCGGCGATGTTGTGAACCATCTCTTCAAATTTTTTCTTTGCAACATTCATCGCCATCAGCTTATCACTATTTGCTGTCTGCCACGCGAAGCGGCCATTTGCTATTTGCCATCCTGAACATACGTGCTAAAATGATTCGCATGGGATTGGAACTCAACAAACTCACTCACAAAGTAGATGCGCTTGGCGCGAATGCCGAGAAGCGACTCGCTGATCTCAACAAACGTTTGCCTGTAGTGCAAGCCACATTCACTGCGGCATCGGCTGAGCAAGAGTCGCTTCGCAAAAAAGCCGAATCGGTTATCGCTAAACAGATTCGTTGGGCCGGCGCAATTCCAACTGATGAACCGATCAGAGCTTCGTTTGAAAAACCCGAACATCCTGATCGAGCCAACATCATCGCCGCTGATGGTTCACAAATCCCGCTTGATCGACACGCTATAGCACAATATTACGTAATTAATATTGGCAGCATCGTGTTTCGTCACGGCTTGCCCGATGCGCCGAGTATCTACACCTCGCCCGAAGTTTTTTTTGAAGACGAAGATATATATTTTGAAAACAACACACTCTCAACCGAAATGATCAACGCCAAACGCGACTTGCGTGAGTTGGGTGAACTGGCACGGCTGGCGGGGATCGAATCGGCGTTAGCCCCGACAGTGACGTTTGTTGACAATAGCTTGCTTCTCTACATCATCACGTTGCGCGAATCGAATCAAAGTTTCAGTGATCGCATCATCAAAGAGTATCTTGATCATCTTACAACGATTCAAAAGTCGGGCGCGGCGGTGGCAGGTGTAGTAGATCGTCCGGGTTCGGCGAACATCGTGCGCCTGCTGCATCTTTCAACGTTGGAGATGGATGAGATCGTCCCCGACAATTTGCGCCATGTGAGTGCTCCGTTTTTGCATTTTCGCGATGAGACGTTGTTTGAATTTTTGAAACCCGGCGAACGTAGTGCGTTGTTTGTGTTAGCTTCGTCCGCAAACAAAACATATTACGAACCGTTTGGACATCGCGTCTATTTCTTCTTTCTCAATGCGGGTGGGCGCGGCACAGGAAATATTTTGCGCGTGGAGATTCCCGAATGGGTGGCGAAAGATAAAATGAAACTCGATCTGGTTCACGCCAGCATCGTCGAGCAGTCGAAGATGACAAATGGTTACCCATACGTCTTCATCCGCGCCGATGAGATCGCTGTCGTTTCATCAAACGAACGGGAACAATTCCAGCAGATGGTGATGGGGTCGTTGATCAAACGCGGCTTCTCACCGAGTGTTTCGCAAAAACAATTTGGTAAAGAACTTACGCGCACCGGCAAACGTTGGAGATAACTATGACCGCAACCATTGGCAGACTACTTCGCAGTTCCACACTTGATTACGTTTTCGGCTGTTCGGTGCCCGAACCTGAAGTGCCGTTGTTCGGCGCGTTTGTTAAAGCACCGGCTCAACGCGGGAAGAGTGACGTGATCGGTTTGATCTATAACATCGCCATCGAAGATGATCCGTTTGTGCGGCAGATGATCGCTACGCCCGATCTTGATGAAGCCTACATTCAAGATCAACGAGTCAATCGCCAAGTGCCGATTGAAGTGAGCGTGTTGGCGATTGGCTATCGCAGCGATGGCGGCTTCATTCATGATCTGCCGCCTCAGCCACCGATTACACTGGATCGAATCAGCCCGTGTGATGCCGCCGAGATCAAACACTTCACCGAGCGACTCGATTACTTGCGCTTGATTCTTTTTGCGCCGGATGTGCCTGCCGACGAACTCATTGCCGTCTCGCTTCGTCTCGCCGCCGATTGTCAACCCTCCGAAGATCGTGATCGCTTCTTGCGAAACGCCGGACGCGAACTGGCGAAGTTGTTGAGTCGTGATTTGGCGAGGCTGGAGAAGTTGTTGAAGAGGTTGAAAATCTAGCCGCGAATTTCGCGAGTGAACGTGAATTTTTACGGAGGAAACAAATGGCAGAAATACTTTTCAAAGAACTTTCATATAAGGTGGTTGGCGCAGCAATAGAAGTTCACAAAATATTAGGACCAGGCTTTCTGGAAGCCGTTTACGAAAAAGCGATGGCATACGAGCTGACTTTACGAGGGATACCGTTTGAAGAACAAAAGCCCCTCCCTGTTTATTACAAGGGTCAACTTATTGGAGAG
>CAKKQG010000158.1:6911-9462 GCA_919901875.1 Anaerolineales bacterium | reverse complement strand
GTGGATGGTTACGACGGCGGCATTTTGCCATTGCGAAGTTATGCCGAGTTCGCCAAAAACTTTGGCGCAACGGGCGCAACAACCGATGGACGTTTGCGCCATATACTCAAAGCCGTACCACCCAATGAGATGCTGAGTTTAACCAACACGCAATGGATCATCACCGACAAGTTAAAGGATTCGTGGATTGACGATGTTTTCTACGATCTGCAATTCAGCGAGACGATCACGCCCGACAAACCGTTGACATTGAATCGTTTGCCGCGCTTCAGCGCGGATGCGTTGGGGTTGGTGTTAGCCGAAGGGAAGAATGAAGGTGAAGTGAGTGTAACGTTGAGTGACGGCGTCACCGTGACTCAAAAATTTTCGGGGAGCGGCGCGGTGCGCGTGAGATGGGATCGAACATCCACGATCAACGTCATCACGATCCGATCATCGTCATCGCTCACGCTTCGCGGCGCGACCCTGATTGATGAAAAGGCAAAAGCGTTTCAATCGCTCACGCTGGGGTCGTATCGTCTGGTGCATTCGGGCGACACGAAAATTTATCAGAACATGAATGTCTTGCCGCGCGCATTCATAATCTCCAATCCCCAATTACCAATTACGAATTACAAATCCGCCACTGTTATCAAATACGAGCCCGAACACATCATCATCCAAGCGCAAAGCGGCACGAACGGTTATTTAATTTTGACCGATACGTTTTATCCGGGTTGGGTCGCCACAGTGGATGGGGAACAAAAAGAAATTACACAAGCGTTTGGTTTGTTCCGCGCGGTTGAGATTGGAGCGGGAACGCACACGGTTGAATTTAAATTTGAGCCGATGAGTTTGAAAGTGGGGGCAACGATTTCGATCATCAGCATACTCGTGTTTACGATCTTGATGATCATTTCGTTGAGAGTAAAAACAACAAAACCCGCGTAGGCGGGTTTTGCTTTGTGTTGCCGCGAATTTATTCGCCGAGATCACACAATACTCTTCCGAATATCCTTCACATTCATTTGCATCCTCACTTCACCCTGCCACTCGTTCATCTCCAACGCGTAGATCACGTCAATATGTTTCGGCATGTTTTGAATCCATTGCGCTTGACGAAAAGCAATCGCCTCTAGTGAGCGCGTGCCATCCGAGAGTTGCATTTTGAGATGCAAGCCATCTGCGCCGATCTGCTGCGGATACTTCACTTCGAGTCCATGCGCCGCGAAAAGCGGCGATGGGTTGCCATAGCCGCATGGCTCAAACTGTTTGAGCATCGCCGCCAGTTCCATGTTCCATTGACTCGGCTGCACGGTGAGATCGTAACGAAGCGCGGGGCGCAAATCTTCCGACGCTAATTTTTCTTCGGCATACTTTCGCAATCGTTCAGCCAGTGCGCCCACATTTTCATTCGCCACCGTGAAGCCCGCCGCCGCCGCGTGACCACCATGACGCACCAACAAATCTTTGCAGGCATCAAACGCTTCCGTCACATGAAATTCTTTGATGCTGCGCGCCGAGCCTTTGGTCTCGCGTTCGCCAATGCTCGCCACTGCTGCCGGACGATAAAACTCCTCACACAGCCGCGCCGCCGCCAACCCCACCACGCCCGAGCTAAAACCTTCGTGCGCCGCAAACAAAAACGGCGAGTCACCGGCTTGCAAGGCGATCTCTTTTGCCTGTCGCGCAACTTCTTTCGTGAGAATCTGCCGCTCACGATTCTGACCGTTCAACTGATTGGCTAATTGATTCGCTTTAAAAATATCCGTGGTGATCAACAACTCGTACGCCGCCAATGCCGATTCGAGTCTGCCTGCCGCATTCAAGCGGGGTCCTAACGTGAAGCCGATCCCGCCCGCGTCCGCCGCCCCGCGCTTAATTCCCGAAACGATCATCAACGATTTAAGTCCTTCGCGTTTCACCTTGTTGATCACTTTCAACCCGTCACGAACCAATCTTCGATTCTCGCCAGCCAGTGGCGCAAGGTCAGCCACCGTGCCGAGCGCAACTAAATCTAAAACGTCGCCGCCGTTGATCGGTTGTGGATCGCGTTTACGCACTAATGCCTGCGCGATCTTGTAGGCCAGTCCCACACCCGCCAGTCCTTTGTCGGGATACGAGTCGTCGGATCGTTTGGGGTTGATCACGGCGAGCGCGTCCGGCAATGAATCGCCGACGTGATGATGGTCGCTGATGATCAGATCGAGCCCGATCTTCTTGGCGTGATCGGCTTCCTCAAATGATCGGATACCGCAATCTACGGTGATGACCAGAGTCACGCCGTCATTTTTTAAAAGGGTGAGAGCCTCGTTGTTGAGTCCGTAGCCTTCGTCGAAGCGGTTAGGGATGTAGGGTCGCACGCGCGAACCCAGCGCGGTTAACACTTGAACTAACAAGGCAGTGGCGGTGACACCGTCGGTATCGTAGTCGCCGTAGATGGCAATAGATTCATCAGATCGAATCGCCCGCTCGATTCGATCAATCGCTTCGTTCATTCCGGCGATCTGCATGGGGTTGTCGTCAAACGGTGTTTTGGCGTTGAAGTACGAGTCGGCGTCCGCCGGGGTGA
>CAKKQG010000158.1:0-6811 GCA_919901875.1 Anaerolineales bacterium | reverse complement strand
GTGCCGCGCAGCCAATCGCCGATCAACCAATACTTGAAGTCGTCACCGTTGTTGCACTTCAACCCGCCGATGACTCCGTAAACCAACGCGCCCAACGGCAAAAAAGTGAAGAGGCAAGCGAAGGGCATACACAACAAGCCAATGAAGATGGACGCCAAGATGCCGGTGACTGCCCACACGAAGCCGATCATAAAGCTGCCGCCAAGCCACCAAACCAATTGGAATACAAAGGCTTGCATAGATTGATAAGCGACGTAGCGTGAACGATCTTTGTAAAGGGCGTAGATGATGATCGGCGCAACCATGCCGAGAAAGCCCGTCGCCAAATTAAGCAGAATGCTGAGGTGCGCCAACATCGCCCACATCCGCTCATCAGATTGCGACAACGGCATATTAAGATTCGGGGATGGAGATTGCACGGTGGGTGGTTCGGTTGCCATGATGTTAATTCCAGTCGAAGCGTTTCAGCCTCACGCCCAACCTTGATTCTTGATAAAGTCGGTGAGCGTGGGAATGGCAAACATCTCGCCTTGATACGCTTTGTAAGCGGGATACAACATCGCCAACAAAATCACGGGCGCGCAAATGGCGCCGCACCCTGCGGTGACAAATGAGATCACCATGAAACCGATCCATAACACGACGTTCAGCGCCAGACTTTGCACGGCGTGAAATTTGAGGAATGGTTTTACTTTCATCGTGTCGGAGATCAAGATGATCAAGCTGACTAAAGGAATGGGATAACAAAGCGCCGCCATCAATTTGTCGTTGCCATCCGAAGACGGCGCACCCGCGCCTTGGCTGGGCGACCCGCCGCTAGGCGCGGGGTTCTGATCCAATTGCTCGCTCATAATTCAAGTCTCCTGCCTCTATTAAACAGTAGAGACGCTCTACGCGAGCGTCTCCAAAAAAATTCTTCGGCGTTAGCCTGCTTGCCAGAAGAACTCCATGTCGCCCACGGCTTTGCCGCCTTTGAGCTTGCCGCCGATGACATAGGCATCGTACGCGCCGACGAACGGGATGATAAAGCCGACGCCCACGCACGACAGCACAATCGTGGCGACGATCAAGATCACGCCTTTCTTGGTTTGCCCAAGATACATTTGACCAACACCACCGAGCAACAACACGCTCAGCACTGCGGCGATAATGGGATCTTTGGGCGGGTCACTGGGTTGAATCTGATTTGTGGATTGCATGTTTTCCTCCTACGGAAAATAGAATTGGGATGAACAACTTGACGCCATTGTACGATATTTAAACCGAAATGCAACTATCTTCTTACCTATTTATGAAACACCCATTTTGTGATGAAGATACGACCTTCATGCTAAAATCGCAGCCATGACTCGAATTGTATTTATGGGATCACCGGCCTTCGCCGTCCCCAGTTTAAAAGGGGTCGCCGACTCGGTGGTGGGAGTGGTCACCCAGCCCGACCGCCCCGCCGGGCGCGGCAAACACTTAACGCCCTGCCCCGTCAAACTGGCTGCCCTTGAACTCGGATTGCCAATCATCCAACCTGAAAAGTTGAAAGAGGCGATTGAACAACTTCAAACGTGGTCGCCCGACGTAATCGTGGTCGCCGCCTTTGGACAAATTTTACGCGCCAGTGTTTTAAATCTGCCGCCGCATGGATGTGTAAATGTCCATGCTTCGCTCTTGCCGCGCCATCGCGGGGCGGCGCCTATCGCCGCCGCCATTCTTACCGGAGATGTAGAAGCGGGTGTGACGTTAATGAAAATGGATACGGGCATTGATACCGGCGACATGCTGGCGACAAAATTAATCCGGGTTGAAGCGACGGACACCACAACCTCTCTCGCCGAAAAACTTTCGCATCTCGGCGCGGCGTTGCTCAAAGAAAAACTGAATGAGTATCTCAATGGCACATTGACTCCAATTAAACAAAATGACGAGCTCGCCACTTACGCCCCGATGCTCAAGAAAGAAGACGGCTTGGTTAATTTTAGCCAGAGTGCGGTTGCGCTAGAAAGACGGGTGCGCGCCATGAGCGACTGGCCCGGGGCCTACACGCTTTGGAAAGATGCTCCACTTAAGATCATTCGCTGCCGCGCGCAAGGCGGCGTCACCGTAGAAAGCGGCAAGGTGATCAAAATCAAAAACGAGATCGCCATCGGCACATCCGACGGCATTTTGATCTTGGATGACGTTCAACCGGCAGGCAAGAAGCCGATGAGCGCGATCAGTTTTGTGAACGGTAATCCGTCTTTCGTCGGCGCGCAACTTTAAAAGACTTCCGAAGTCTCGAAGACTTCGGAAGTCTTTTTGTTTATCGTCCGAAATATTCCGTCTTGGACACCGTCGAGTCAACGATCTCAAGATAATTTGCGCGCACAAGCCGCACGCTCAAATTGTGTGTGAACGAAGCGCCGGTGTTGATCGGGTTATTAGAACCAAAGGACTTGGTGCCCCAATCGCAATCACTCGGCGAACATTTGCCGTAAGGGTGAAAGGTCAGCTGCGCGCCCGATACGCCGATGATGATCTTGGTGATGTTGTTGGTCGCCGCCAGATTCGTCCATGTGCCAACCCAATCACTGTTGATAGGTCCTTGATGAAAATCGTAGGTGTTGCCGCTTCTCACCGCGCGCAACGTTCCCGATGACGGGATGGATAACACATTGGTGCCGGACGCGCTAGAGAAATTGCTGACCGTGATCGTCGTTCCCGAAACGGTGCCGCTGCCAGTGCCCCATACACAATCGGTTGGAGAGCAACTTCCCCATCCCTGCACGCTGATTGCGTTTGTGGATGTTGCGGTAACGTTGAGTTGCGTAATACCGCTCGTGTTCACATTGTTGTTGTACCAGTTGCCCGCATAATGGCTGGCGCGTGAACCCAGCGGAATAATTACGAGAGGCGGTAGCGGGAGAAGTAATGGCGGGATCACGAGCGTTGCGCCGGGAGCAGCTGTGGGAGCAACTGTCGGCGGCGTGGTAGGCGCAGGCACAACTATTGAAACTATGAGCGGGCTTCCATTCGTGCCGAAGGCACTGCCACTGGCGTTGGTCAATCGCCATTGACCGATATACGTTCCTTGAGTCGCAGGCGAAGTTAAACTCACCGACAGATCAACGGTTGCACCCGACTCAACATTTGTTGGCATGGCAATAGCGGACGGTCCGCTCAATTGCGCGCCGCCAACAAACTTCAATGAGTACGTTGTGTTCCAAGTGCAAGTGCCGATATTCTGTACACGCCATGTTTTAGTGAAGGCGGCAGGCGTGGCAAACGTTGTGCCATCCGGGATCGTAATGTCGGCGACGTATTTTCCATCGTCAACACAGCCTATCGTGCCTTGTGTTGCGGTGGGCGCAGAGGTGAAAGTCGGCGCGGGCGTGGATGTTGCGGCAGAGGTGGGCGGAGGGTTCGTGGCAGACGCAACGGACGGGGGCGCAACAGATGGAGGCGCACCCGTTGGCGGCGCCACGCTTGCCGCCGGTTGTGTCGGCAAGCTCGCTTTGGCGGTGCCGCCGGCTTGAGTCAACACAGCGGCGAAAGTGCCGGTCGCATCAGGTGGAGTATCGGCAACACCTGAGAGGTTGCACGCCAGCGACGCAATGATCAACGCGACGAGCGTGAGGTGAGGGATCAATTTATGGTTCATGGTTTTCTCGCTTTCAAAATGGGATAGTTTTTTCTAACGACGCAAATCTCTACCATGAAAGATACACTGGATCGCTCTATTTTGGAATAAAACTTCTGTTATACTTTTTCGTAATGCCTCACACTCTCCTCGCAAAAAAGAAGCCGTCACAGCCATGAAACTCTCAACTGAAATTTTGATTCTCGGCGGCGGCGCCACCGGACTCGGCGCGGGGTGGGATGCTGCCTTGCGCGGATTTAAAACACTGGTATTAGAAAAAGGTGATCTGGCGCACGGCACGAGCGGGCGTTATCACGGATTGTTGCACAGCGGCGGGCGCTACGTGATTCGTGATCCTCAATCGGCGCGCGAGTGCGCCGAAGAGAATCAACGGTTGCGCCGACTCATGCCCTCAGCCATTGAGGACACGGGCGGCTTTTTCGTCTCTACCCCTCACGACCCCGCCGATTACGCCGACCAATTTATCGAAGCCGCGCGTCAATGCCAAGTGCCATTCACCGAAATTAAAATTAGCGAAGCTCTCCAACGCGAACCTTTGCTCAATCCAAAAATTTCTCGCGCGATTCATGTCAACGATGCCTCGTGCGATTCGTTTGACGCATTGCACCTACTGGCAAACGGAGTCCGCGCGGCGGGCGGCGAAGTGTATTTGCGCCACCGCGTGGATCAGATTCTCAAAGATGGGGATCGCGTTGTCGGAGTCGCGGGAGAGAACCTTGCTACAGGTGAGCGCTTCACGATCTATTGCGACATCATTCTTAATTGCAGTGGCGCGTGGGCTGGTCACATCGCTTCGCTTGCCGGATGCGAATTGAAAGTGACAGCGGGCAAAGGTGTGATGATCGCTATGAACTCGCGTTTAGTGAACACGGTGATCAACCGTTTAAAGCCCCCTTCGGATGGCGACATTATCGTTCCAGTGGGCACCGTCTCCGTCATCGGCACAACAGACACCGCCGTGCCCTCCCCCGATAAATACTCCATTGAAGATTGGGAGATTGATTTGATGATGAACGAAGGCGAGCAATTAATTCCTTCGTTCAAAAATTTTCGCGCCTTGCGAGCGTGGGCTGGCGTGCGCCCACTTTATGATCACGACACATCAAAAGATTCGCGGGTGATGACTCGCGCCCACAGTTTAGTCGATCACGAGTCGCGCGACGGCGTTAATGGCTTGCTCTCTATGGTCGGCGGCAAATTCACCACGTTCCGATTAATGGCTGAGCAGTTGGTAGATAAAGCCTGCGAAGTTTTAAAAACAGATCGCAAGTGCCTAACCGCTTCAAACATTTTAGAACCAAGCGGCACGAAATTACATTCTCTGACTAAACGACTCGCAGACATTGAGCATCAATCTCCAATCTCCAATCCCCAATCTCCAACCATCTGCGAGTGCGAGTTGGTCACGCGAGAGCAAATTGAAACTCATCTCAAAGAATCCCGCTCCCCCATCCTCAACGACCTTCGCCGCGATCTGCGTTTGGGCATGGGTCCCTGCCAAAGCGGATTCTGCGCCTATCGCGCGGCAGGCATCATTCACGAAACATTGAATCTCAGCGCAACTCAATCCAACGCGCAACTACTACAATTTTTACAAGAACGCTGGAAAGGCGAGCGTCCGGTGATGTGGGGACACAGCCTTCATTCACTTGAACTCAATCTCAATATCTATAAAACGATTCTGGGAGTAGATAGTTTGAAGACGGAACAAGAGGTTGAAGTGTATCCGACAGAGAGGACTAGCTAGAAATTAGAGGTCGGAAGTCAGAGGTCAGCCTCCGACTTCCGACCTCTGACTTCTATTTTTTATGGCTTACGATCTTATCGTCATCGGTTGCGGTCTTTCAGGTTTATACGCTGGCGCACTCGCCGCGCGTCGTGGCAAGAAGGTTTTGCTTCTCGCGCGCGGAGTCGGTTCAACGCACATCGGCGCGGGGACGATTGACGTGGTGAATGGCGACAAGCCCACACTGTCACTGCTTACGCGATCTAAGAGTCATCCTTACGGCATTATCGGATCGCAAACGCTTAAAGACGCAGTTGATCAATTCAAAACGATCTGCGCCGAACACAGCTACCCGCTTCACGGCGAAGTCGGCAAAAACTTTAAACTGCCTACCGCCGTTGGCAGCACCCGCCACGCCTGTTTAATTCCAGAGACGATGCTCGCGGGGAATCTCTCGCGCAAAGAGGATCTCGCTCTCGCCAACATTCACGGCTTCCGGGACTTCAACGCCCATCTCGCAATCTCCACGCTTCGCGTCCAATCCCTAATCCCTAATCTTCAAGTCATTGATCTTCATTTACCCTCCGCCCCCTTCCACCGTGATAGTTACGCCACCGATCTCGCACATTTATTTGATAAGCCCGACTATCGCGCCGAAGTGATCGCACTATGGAAACCGTGGCTCAAGGATTCGCCGAAACGAATCGGCATCCCGGCAATTCTTGGACTCGATCATTCGCTTGAAGCGAAAGGACATCTCGAATCGGAATTAGGCATTGAACTCTTCGAGATTCCGATCCTGCCGCCGAGTGTGCCGGGGATGCGGTTGTTTAACTTGTTGCGCGATGATTTCCAGAATCACGGCGGGCGATTCATTATGGGACCAACGGTGACAGGGGAGATTGAAGGCGGGCGCGTGGTGTCGGCATCCGCCGACATGAATGGTCACATCAAGGAATATAAAGCCGAGCAATACATCTTAGCCTGCGGCGGATTTTTAAATGGCGGCATCATCGGCGAGATGGATGGCACGGTGCGCGAGTCAATCTTTAATCTTCCAATCGCCAGTGACAGACCCGAAGGGTTTCGGAAACCCTTCGGGTCTCGTGGTGAATGGACGAACGAAGTTTTTCTCGCTTCACATCCTTACGCCAAGTTCGGTTTGAGCGTGGATAAAAATCTTCGCCCGATTGATGCCAACGGCAAAGTCATCGCCGAGAATCTGTTTGCGGTTGGGAGTGTGCTGGCAGGAGCGGATAGGGTGAATGAGGGGTCGAGGGAAGGGATTGAATTAGGAACAGCGTGGAAAGTGATCAGTGGATAGTGAACAGTAATCAGTGAGCAGTGAAACCTATGTTGGACACAAAAACGATCACAGATGAAATGCTTGTCGCCGAGTTATACCGACTCGGCATAAGGCATTTGGCGCGATTAGAAATTGTTGAACCGCCAAA
>CAKKQG010000157.1 GCA_919901875.1 Anaerolineales bacterium | reverse complement strand
GGCAGCACAAACGGAAGCGGCGGCAGTTTGGGTATGAGCATGATCAACAACGTCAACGGTATGGCGAGGAGCACGGCGATGATCTGCGAAAGGATAAAAATGATCCCGAATATCACGACGACGAGCGTGTTGATTAAATCTAAAAGACTTAACGTGTAGCGTGTGGGCAGAAAGATCACCGCCGCTCCGGCGATGAGTACCAAGATCAGGCTGTAGCGTAGCCAGCGATTCTCAATATCGCCAGACACTTTGATCTCGCGCATCTTCCAATCCGCGTTGAGAGCGGTGTAACGCGCTTGCCCCAACAACACCAAGCCCAAGACAAAATAGATCAGCACGTTGAGAATCACGTTTGAAAGAGTCGGGCGCGAGAGAGAAATGAGTTCGGCGAGCGGCGTGTAGTTCACGCCTGTCGCGGCTAATAGAATCCCGCCGCTCAAAAAAAATCTTTCGTTGAGGCGCTGCAACGGCGAGATGTATGAGCCGCTCATCTCATTCGGAAAGACAAAGCGGCTCAAGTCGGCGATGTCTTCGGCGGTGATGGTGGCGGTGTGCCAAGCGATGAAGGCGATGACCAACCCGATGATCGTTTGTGGATCGAAAATAGCGAAGGGGTTGTTTGTCCAACTGACGAACAGCGCGATGAGGCTCGTCGGGGGATACATCAACAGGCTGATCAATTTGATAACGATCACGATCATCCCGATCTCGATCACTCTGAATCGCAGAACGTCCCAGCCGCGCAGTTCTCGCGCGCGAATTAAATAGTGGGCATAGCTTCCCTCTAACGCGGCGAGCGCGCAGAGGATGAAGATCGCAGTCGTGTTCCACGTAGAGAGAAACGTCCGCAAGATGTCTACAACAGGCGTGAGAACGCAGCCCACCATCGCGCCGATGAGCAATGGGTGAATGAAGAGAGATAGGTAACGTTGATTCAAAGAAATCATTTTCTAAATATTTCCCAAATCAAAATCATCCCACACCGCGTAAACCTTGATCCCCAACACGTTGGCTTTCGCCTGAAGGTCAAGCGGCACACGCCCGAAGTGAATCGCGATCAACGCCACCGCGAAACCGGATCGTTGAAGATAAGCAAGAGTCTTGAGCAGTGTGTCGTCAACGCGCGCGGTGATGACAAGCAGAGTCGTCCCCCACGAAAGATGCACGCTCTCGCGCCTTAATAGTTCGGCGAAGGGCGTCACTCCTTCAACGGCTTGAACCCGCGCCAACGATTCGAGAATGTGCGCCAAATGAGATCGTTCTGATCGCGGCGGCAAAAAGAATCGCGTCACCGATTTGCTCACCGCATCGCGGGCTTCGCTGGCGATGCCCGTTGGCAAATGCTGATGCACGATGGCGTGGTTGGCAATAGACGCTGCCGTGGTGATCGCCATCTCGATGGCACTATAGCGGTGCCTCATCGGGTAACTGGCGTAATCCAGATCGAGCGCGATGAGAGTCTCGCGGGCAATCGCCGGTTGATAGTTCTTCACTAAGAGTTGTCCAGCGCTGGCGCTTGCCGTCCAGTGAATTTTGCGCGGTGAGTCGCCGCGTTGATATTCGCGCACGCCGATCACACGCGACGAATCTTCAAACAACGGCGTGGGTGTTTTCAGGATCGCTAAAGGTGATCGCGTGGGCAAGCCGAGCTGCTGCATGGAGACCAGACGTGGATAAACGATGATGTATTCGGCGTTGCGCTTTAAATCTTTGTCGGCGAGTCCGAGCAGGTCGCCGGTGTGCGCTTGAAGCGGACCGAGTGAGTAGTAGCCGCGATGATGACAATGGAGGGTGTAGTTAAGTTGGCGGCGTCCGCGCCCGCCAAGGCTGACGACTTGTTGAAAGAAAGAGGGCGCGGCGAGTTCAATCGGAAGTGATTCGCGCAGTTCAATCCACGGCGCGGGCAGCCAGCTGTCGTTGATCACATTGATCTCGACATTTACTTTGTCGCCAAAAAACGCGCGCGAGTTAAAGCGGCGGTTGACGCGCAGCCCGCGCTCGATGCGATTCATCCACAGGCGCGAGAGGAGGTAGATGGCGAAGAAAAAATAGGCGATGATGAAAAAGAAATCAATCCGCAGAAAGGCGGCGAGGAGGAAGAGGAGGAAGAGGTAGGGGAGGAAGTGGCGCACGGGG
>CAKKQG010000156.1 GCA_919901875.1 Anaerolineales bacterium | reverse complement strand
AGAAGATCGTGATCGTCGCTTGCGGCACGGCGGATCACGCTGGCATGGTGGGTAAATATATGATCGAAGCTCTGGCGCGGATTCCTGTCGAGGTGGATATCGCTTCCGAATTCCGTTATCGCGATCCGATCATTAATGAACACACTGTGGTGATCGCTATCAGCCAATCAGGTGAAACCGCCGACACGTTGGCGGCGATGGAGGAAGCCCGAACCAAAGGCGCGACGTTGTGGAGTATCGTCAATGCCATTGGTTCGCAAGCGATGCGCGTGGCAGATGGCTGCATCACGATGCAGTCGGGACCGGAGATCGGAGTTGCCTCAACAAAGGCGTTCACCGCGCCACTGGTTGATCTGTATTTGTTGGCGATGAAGTTGGGCGATCTGCGCGGCACGTTGGACTCGAAGCGACTCAAAGAATTGGCGAATGATCTGGCGCACTTGCCCGATCTTGTCGGGCGCACATTGGATCGCGAACCTGAAGTAGAAGTGGTAGCGCGGCAATTGCGCGAGACGAGTCACTGTTTGTATCTGGGGCGCGGCATCAACATGCCCATCGCTTACGAAGGGGCGTTGAAGCTCAAAGAAATTTCATACATCCACGCCGAAGGGTATCCGGCAGGCGAGATGAAACATGGACCGATAGCTTTGATTGATCGCGCGATGCCGGTGTTGGTTCTTGCTCCAAAAGATCAATGGTATGAAAAAATGTTGAGCCAAGTGGAGCAGGCAAAGGCGCGGGGCGGGATCGTGGTGGCTGTCGCCACCGACGGCGACACCGTGATCAAAGACAAAGCCGATCACGTTTTGTATATCCCCGAGTCGTCGTGGTTGTTGAATCCGATTCTGGCGGTGCTGCCGTTGCAAATGCTGGCATATCACATCGCGGTGTTGAGAGGGTGTGATGTTGATCAGCCCAGAAATTTGGCGAAGAGTGTGACGGTGGAATAAGTCGTTTGACAGATCATCTTAGCTGTGCTATTCTATTGAGCGTAGGATACTAGTAAGTTCACGTTGGAAGTAAACGACGGCTCACGGTTTTCTCCGTGAGCCGTTTTGTTTTGACTGCTCCGATAGAACGAATTAAGTGCCTAACATTTTTCTTTTTTTTGCCAAAAGGAGGCAAATACAATGTCAGAGCGAATTATCGGTACAGTTAAATGGTTCAACGGCGGCAAAGGCTACGGCTTTATTGCTCACGAAGGCGGCGAGGACGTTTTCGTCCACTTCTCCGCAATTCAGGGCGATGGCTACCGCAACCTCACCGAGGGTCAACAGGTGGAATTCTCCATCGAAAAAGGACCCAAGGGTTTACAGGCAAGCAACGTCGTCGTAAAAAACTAGTCGCATTCCCTGTGCCAAAATAAAACTTTGAGGCGCGAGTTTCAAAGTTTGTGCACACCTAAAGTGTTTTCAGTTGTGTACTCATTGCCGCTAGACCCGCTTGGGGACTGGCGGCAATTTTTATTCATCTGGTGAGTAAAGTTAGAATTATCGCGAGGAGCGTGACGAACCATGATGCAATTCAAAGTCGGCGATTATGTAGTGCACTTCTCTTATGGTCCCGGGCAGGTTGTAAACCTTGAGAAGAAGCAGTTATTCGGCGGTGAAGCGCGGTTGTATTATGAGATCATGACACCGAAGAATGCGGTCTGGGTACCGGTGGAAACGGATGCGAAAGCGACCCTGCGCTCGGTCACTTCCAAATCCGATCTAAGCACCTATCGGCAGATTCTTAAAAGCAAACCTGCGACTTTAAATAAAGAACATCGCGTGCGGCATCTTGAATTGACTGACCGCTTGAAATACGGTTCGTTTCAAGTTCTGTGCGAAGTTGTGCGCGATCTTACCGCGCATGGTTGGAGCAAACCTTTGAGCGATGTGGACGCTGCGTTGTTGCGGCGAGTCCACGACAATGTGTGCCAAGAGTGGTCTATCACAGCCAACATCACTTTTGTCGAAGCAAATAAATATATCGGTGCGTTGTTATCGGAAGCGAAACAAGCACATAAGGATTCATCTTAATGACGTTTGAAACATTTCAATTTGACCCGCGCATCATGGCGGGCATTCGGGCGATGGACTACAGCGATCCCACGCCCATTCAACATCAGGCGATCCCGCCAATTTTGGAAGGGCGCGATGTAATGGGGCTGGCACAAACCGGCACCGGCAAGACCGCCGCCTTTGTCTTGCCCATCTTGCAGCGTTTGCTTGGGGGATCTCGCGGTCATGTGCGCGTCCTGATCATCACACCCACGCGCGAACTCGCCGAACAAATTCACACTAACATCGGTGAACTGGGTCATCATACGCGCTTGCGGAGTGTGACCGTCTATGGTGGCGTGAGCATGAGCAACCAGATTCAAAAATTGCGCGATGGCGTGGAGATCGTCGTCGCCTGTCCGGGTCGTTTGCTTGATCATCTTAAACAAGGACAGATCAACTTGGGCAAGCTAGAAGTGTTGGTCATTGACGAAGCCGATCGCATGTTTGATATGGGCTTCTTGCCTGAAGTGCGAAAGATTCTTAAACACCTTCCCGCAAAACGCCAAACACTTTTTTTCTCTGCGACGATGCCCGAAGATGTGCGCCAACTAGCGCATGATGTGTTGGGCAACCCGACTCGCGTGCAAATCGGTGAGGCGGCTCCCGCCACCACCGTCTCGCACGCCCTGTATCCCGTTCCGTCACATCTCAAGACCGCGCTCTTGCTCGGACTGCTGCATCATACCGACACCGATTCGGTCTTGATCTTTACCCGCACCAAACACCGCGCCAAACGTCTTGGCGAACAACTTAAACGTGCCGGTCACAACTCCACTTCGTTGCAAGGCAACCTCTCGCAGAACAAACGTCAAGACGCCCTTGATGGTTTTCGTTCCGGCAAATACCAGATCATGGTCGCAACCGACATCGCCGCGCGCGGCATTGACGTTTCCAGCATCTCGCACGTCGTCAACTACGACATGCCGGATACTGCCGACGCCTACACCCATCGCATTGGTCGCACCGGGCGCGCCGCCAAAACAGGCGACGCCTTCACCCTCATCACATCCGAAGACACCGACATGGTGAAGACCATTGAACGCATCCTGCGATCCAAATTGGAACGCCGCACGTTAGAGGGATTCGATTACGGAGCCAAAGCCCCCGCGCGTGACGCCGAATTCCACAGACCGCCTCGTGTGCCACAGGGACGCCGTCACCGCCCCGAAGCGATCCGTCCTCACGCCACGAAACAAAAGCCCGCATCATCCGTGTCACGTCCTCACAACAA
>CAKKQG010000155.1 GCA_919901875.1 Anaerolineales bacterium | reverse complement strand
GTCGGCGAAAAATTGGCGGCGAAAAACTTCGGGTTGGCTTGGCTCAAAAAACTCGCCGACGACGAGAAAGCCGCCGTGCGTTGTGTGGCGTGCGTGGTGTTGGGCGAGATGGGCAAAACAAATTTTGATTCGATTATCCCAACCGCTCACAAGTTGGCGGCAGATGATCGTGAGGAAGTGCGCGAGTGCATCGCCAATGCCTTTGACGATCAGATTTCGCCCGCGTTGCCAGAATCTGTTTATCGGCTGATGAGCCAATGGGTCGCCGACTCGAGTCCCAACGTGCGGCGCTGCGTGACGAATTCACTCATGCGTTATGGAATCAAACAGCCGCGCAAAGTGATCGCCCTCATGAATCAACTGCGCCACGATGACAGCGACTATGTCCGCAAAAATGTGAGGTTCTGTTTGCAGCAAATTGCCAAGACGCAACATCCCATTTTAGGCACAGGCAACGATGCCAACCCGGATGTGATGCTAGAGACTCTGCGTGAATGGGCAAAAGATACGCACAAAGGCAATCGGTGGATCGTGGCGGGCGCGTTAGGGAATGTATGGGCGAAGAACCGAACCAAAGAAGCGATCCAAATTTTAGAGACGTTGGCAACCGACGATGACAAGGTTGTTTGCGGCGCGGTGGCATTGGCTTTGCGCGATCTGGCGAAGTACGATCCCGAGGCGGTATCCGCAGTGGCAGAACGGTGGGCAAAGGATGATCGCTTGGCGCGCGTGGGTTTACTCGTCAAGAAAAAAATCAACGGAATACGCAATACGTAATACGCATCACGCATCACGTATTGCGTAAATCTATGCACATTGACCATCTCCCCTCTCACTTCACCCGCATCGGCGTTGTCGCCGACACGCACATCCCGGATCGTCTGAAGAAATTGCCGCCGAGTGTGTTTGAAAAATTGCGCGGCGTGGATGTGATCCTTCATGCCGGAGATTTAAGCGCGGCGCATGTGGTGAAAGATTTAGAGACGATTGCTCCGGTGTTAACTGTGCAAGGCAACCGCGATATAATCACGCGCTACGGGTGGACGTTGCCAACAGATCGGCTGATAGAAATCGGTGAAGTGCGAATCGGGTTGACGCATGGGCATGGCGGCGTGAAAGGCTACATCGCCGAGAAGTTGCGCTACCACACATTAGGCTACAACGTGGAACGCACGGTGGATCGTGTTCAATCACGATTCGAAAATGTTCAGGCTGTTGTCTTCGGTCACACCCATCGCCCGTATAACAAAATGTGCAACGGGGTGTTGATCTTCAACCCGGGCTCGGTAGGTCCCGACTATTACACTCGCTATGGCGCGGGCGTGGGGATCATAACGATCAATAATAGTGCCGTCAGAGGCGAGATCATTCCGTTGACTGATTAACGGATTTCTTCTTTCGTGAGTAAGTTCATCAAATTGATAACGCACGATCTTTGTAACGGGCGTGAACAGATGCTCAATGCTATTGTTCACAAACGTTGACATCCTCCTCTGTTCTTTGCTACAATCGCTTCACTCTATATCTTAAAGGACACAGACTATGGCAACACTTGAAAGCCAACGTTCCGTCCGTAGTGGCAGTCAATTTATCACCCGTCAACAGATGCGCGCGCTGAATAATTTTTTTAGCGCGATGTTGTTCTTGTTGCCGTCGCTCATCATTTTCGTTTTCTTCGTCTTCATCCCCCTGCTCAAAACCATCAACCTCAGTTTGTATCTGACCGACGCCATTGGTCGTCCAGCGGTGTTTAACGGCATTGAAAATTATCAGCGCATCTTTGAAGAGAAAGACCTCTATAACAGTTTGAAAGTCTCGCTGACATTCACCCTGTATGTCGTGCCGACAACAATGGTCGTTGCCCTCTTCCTCGCTGTGCTATCGAATGTGGAGACAAAAGGGATTAGCATCTTCCGCGTGATCTTTGCCTCGACCATCGCCGTTTCAGGGGCTACCGCCTCGCTGGTCTTCCTCTTCCTCTTTCACCCCGCCATCGGCATCTTCAACTACATTTTAGATCTGCTCAATCTGCCGCGCGTGCAGTGGTTACTGACCGAGGCAACTGCTTTGATGTCGGTCTCGATGGTCACCGTCTGGTTAACGCTCGGCTTCAACACGGTGATCTTCCTCGCCAGTTTGCAGGGCATCCCCGAAGA
>CAKKQG010000154.1:7289-10214 GCA_919901875.1 Anaerolineales bacterium | reverse complement strand
GCAAAGAAAAAAGTCGAGAACATGATCCCGATGGCGAATGTGGTGTTCACGGTTGATACGCTGGATTACCTGCATCGTGGCGGGCGCATCGGCGGCGCGGCGCGGTTTATCGGCAATGCGCTTAACTTCAAACCGGTGTTGAATCTGAAAGATGGCAAGGTAGATCCGTTGGAGCGCGTCCGCACCAAAAAGAAAGCGGTTGAATACATCATCAATGTTGTGGCTGAACGCACCGCAGATAAAGGTCCTGTGCGTCTGGCGGCGATCCACGCCAACGCCGAATCGGAAGCGAAAGAATTGCTTGAAGCGGCTAACGCGCGCATCAAGACTGTTGAATCAATTATCACCTCTGTCAGCCCGGTGATTGGCACCCATACCGGACCCGGCACCGTTGGTTTAGCTTATTCCATTGGTTAGCGCGTATCAGGAGAGAACGGCTGACCGAAATAAAAAGACCGCGTCGGTTTCGCGAAGCGCCCCGCAGCGAAGCGGAGTGGGTGAAACCGACGCGGTCTGCGTTTAATTACCCATCGCCGCCTTCACACTGTCACACGTCGGGCAAGTGTTGTTGGGGCGCAATATGGCATAACCCGCTTGTGGATCGTCCGTCCACACGGTGAAGTCCACGTTGAAGATAATAAACAGACGAGTCTTGCCTTGCGCCTTTGAGATCTTCACGGCATCTGCCATGAACTGCGCTTGCTCGGCAACGGTTAAGTTGTAAGGCGGCTTCCATAAAAATCCGGCTGGCACATACCCCCACTCTTGCCCCGATAGATAACCCAACTCGGTGAAGCAAAGTTTTTTCGCGCCGCCGATGGCATTGTAATAGGTGTCCACCATCGTTTGATAGTAGCGTGTGTAGTGATTCGGGTTGCCGCGTGGATCGCCGCTCGTCACGTACGGCGAAAGCAAACCCTCGTTGTAATGAATCCCCAAACAATCCATGTAATTCAGCGCGCCGGCGGCGACCATGCTTTCCAGATACGGCTTATCATCGCAACCGATCCCCGAACAGCCGCCGAAGTATCCGGTGGGTGAGAGCGCGCCGCTGATCACCATCGTATTCGGGTTCTTGGCTTTGATGGCGTTGTAAGATTGTTGAAGCATTGATGTGTACGATGAGGCGCTGATCTGCCCCGACTTCCACTCACGATCCAAGTTCATCTCGTTCCACACTTCAATCGCGTCTGTGTTAAGCGCGGCGAGATCGCCCAAGTAAGACGCAAACGCGGAAAACTTGTCAGAGGTAGAGTTGTCGGGTCCGCCTTTCACACTCAACAAAATTTTAAAACCTTTCGACTTGGCGTCGCTGATGATGCCACTCTGCCCGCTTGCCGAGTCACCGGGACTCCACGTCACTTGTCGCTTGACCCATGTCATGCCTGTTTGTTTCATGAGATCAGGGAATCCGAATCCGGCGACCTGACCACCGAGTTCAAATGTTGTGGATGATGTTGTCGTAGCGACTCGCGTTGGCGTGGACGTTGCACCCGGCGCGGGTGTCGCCGTCACCGTTACAGTTCCGGCTGGTGTCGGGGTAGCTGTGGGTGTTGTTGTAGTGTCGCTTGCCCCGGGGATGATCAACTTCTGCCCGACGAAGATGGTGAAGCTGCGTAAGCCGTTGGCGGTCATCAGTGCGCTCACCGATGTGCCGGCGTTGATCGCAATGCGAAAAAGTGTGTCACTGGCGCGCACAGTGTAGGTTGAACCGGCTATCAAATTAAGCGCGGGGACGTTGGAGTCGCCGGGCGCAGGGGTGGCGGGTACCGCAGTGGCGGCTGGAGAGGTCGTGTTCCCGCTCGCGTCGGGGATGATTAACGTTTGACCGACGAAGATTCGGAAATTGGTTAAACGATTCGCGGTGGCAATGGCGTTGACGGTTGTTCCGAATTTGAGTGAGATGCGATACACCGTGTCGTTAAGTTTAACAACGTACGTGCCGGGGTTGGTCGGGGCAGGAGTCGGCGTCACCGTTGAGTCGGTAGAGGCCGCCGTTGACGGTATCACCGTTGCGCCGGATGGGATGATCAACGTCTGTCCGACGAAGATGGTGAATCCTGTTAATCCATTTGCCGTTTGGATCGCTTGCACGGTGGTGCCATATCGTATCGCAATGCGGAAGAGATTGTCACCGGGCTGTACGACGTGCGTTGTGCCTTGCGCCGATGCCGCTTGAACAAGGAAGAGTGATAGGACGAGTGTTAAGACAATAACGATTGGAACAAGACGCTTGATCATGATTCACCTGACTCGAAAAACAACGCCCACCAGATCTCAAAATTGCTCGGCGGTTTTTGGATTACTCGCACAGGTGTGGGTGGAACTGCCGTAGTGTTCTTGGCAGGTACCGGAACGACCAACACTTCATTCGCTTGCACATAACGCCCGTCGTTGTGCGCCCACGAGGCGACGTAAGCATCGGACGAGACGTAAGCTAACTCGGTGGCGAGTGCCGCTTTGGTCGCCGCCAGCGCTGTCACCTCAGCCCGCATTTGATTTGCTTCACCGGTGATCTTTTGACCGCCTTGAATCTTGCGATTGAAATCAATGATGACCGACAGACCGATGATGATCAAGACCACGACGATGATCTGCGTGGTGGAGATATTCAAGCCGCGTTTGGGTGCTTGCCGTGTTGGGATGGGGCGTTGCGGTGTAGTGTTGGGTGTGGCGGGTCGTGTTCGTTGTGGTTCGCTAAGTGTCGTCATTCATCTGCCTCGGATGCTATGCACGGTAATCATACTCTAACTTTTTGTGGGCGCAACCTCACCCCCAACCCCTCTCCTGAATTGAAGAACACAATTCAGGAGAGGGGAGTCAAGGAATTGCGATTTGTTCCCCCTCTCCCAAACGGGTGTAGTTCCGTTGGAGAGGGGAGTCAAGGAATTGCGATTTGTTCCCCCTCTCCCAAACGGGTGTAGT
>CAKKQG010000154.1:0-7189 GCA_919901875.1 Anaerolineales bacterium | reverse complement strand
GGGAGTCAAGGAATTGCGATTTGTTCCCCCTCTCCCAAACGGGTGTAGTTCCGTTTGGGAGAGGGGGTTAGGGGGTGAGGCAAACAAAAATCCCGATCCATCTCGCAATCGGGATTGTGTGCAACTTGTGTGCCGAAGGAGGGACTTGAACCCTCACAACCTTACGGTCATAGCGCCCTGAACGCTACGCGGCTGCCAATTTCGCCACTTCGGCAATTTGTTTTGCAAGGCACATTCTAGCCTGTTTCATTCTTCTGTCAATCATGCTTGCTTCCACGTCCACCTGATTTATAATCATCCTACATGTCTTTCCTCACCCCGGTCTTCGCCATCCTCATCTCGCCGACGGGCAGCGCGATCTATCACATCATCACCCTCTTCGCGCTCGAAGCGGCGTTTGCCATCGCCCTCGGTCATTGGTGGCGGCATCGCGCCGAATCACATTCGGGGCGAATGGCGGTCGCCGCCGGACTCGCCGGAGCAGGGCGCGGCATCCTCTTCGCGCTCGGCACGTTGGGCGCGAGCGGACTCTTTCCGGCGTCGGCGCTTCTTCCACCGTTAGATCGAGCCGTCACTTTATTAACACTCCTCTTGCTTGGATGGGCGCTCACTTTTCGTCAAGGAAATGTTTATGCCGACATCGCCGCCGGGTTTGGAGTCGTTGGCATCGTCATCACCTCTCTCGCCGCAGGCGTGGAATGGTATTCACTCGGCGCGAGCGGCGTCGCCTACAATCTCTTTGACACCGCGTGGACGATTGCCAAGATCGCCGTTATCGGAATTACGATTCTCAGTTTGTTCGCCGTCCGTCCCAACGATTGGACATTCTCCCTTGCTATCTTCGCCATGTTATTGATCGGCGTTGCTCTGCACTTTTTTAATCCGATCCCGACTGAAAACTATCCTGCCGCGGAACGCCTGGCAGAGTTGATCGCTTTGCCGTTGATCGTCGTGATTCTCTATCGGCAAGTGCTTGGATCGCCGCCGCCAAAAATTGATCTGCGCGAATCCGATCTATTGATAGCGGATGCCGCCACGCCCACAAAGGTGACGCCGCCGTTTACAGTGCCGCTGGATTTTCCCCTCAAACCTAGACCCACACTGACTCCTCAAGCGGCAAGTGCCTTAGCGGCTATTGCCTTAAGTGATGAAGAGACTCTCTTTCATCGCGTTACCGAAGCGGTTGGCAAAACCATGTTGGCAGACATCACATTGGTCTTTGCCTCACCTGACGATACAGGGTCGATCACCTGTGTCAGTGGCTACGATCTCATCCGCGAAATCACGTTGCCTAAATTTACTTTAGCCTCAAAGAAAATCAACACACTCGTTTCGGCGATTCAGCGCGGGCGACCTCTCCGTATGCGTCTTGAGGCGCATCGCTCCGAACTTCTGCACATCGCCGACGCGCTCGGTGTGGGTCCCTTCGACAGCGCGGCGATGATCCCTTTGCGAAGCGGCGAGAAAAATTTTGGCGGCATTATGATCTGCGCCCCGCACTCACAAAAAGATTGGACGAATGAAGACCACGCTTTGTTGTCGTCGCTTGCCACGCCTATCACCGCCATCCTGCTCAAGGTGACATCGGCGGCAACCCCGCCACCCGCCGCCGCACCCGATAAAGACTCTGAAGTGAAAGTGCGCGCCGCGCAAGAGAAAGCCAATCAACTTTCCGCCGAATTGGAAAAGGCGCGAGACGAGATCAATCAACTTAATCTCAAAACGGATAGCCTGGTTGCTCTCATTCAATCGCAACCGTCGGGACCCGATACCGCCTCTCAAGAACAGACCGCTTCGCTGACTCAACAGCTGACTGCCGCGCAAGCCGAGATCGGTTTGCTGGCTCACCAACTTGCCGTCGCGCAAAAAGAGATCAAATCGCTGAACGATAAATGGATCGAGGAACAGCGACTCGTCAACCAACAATCGTCAGAGCATCAAGCGCAGGATGAACGCTTCGTCAACGACATTACCTCGTTGAAACAGCAACTGGCGACGGCGCAAATGGAGAACAAGTTATTTAATGAGAGGTTGTTTGGGGCGCAGCGCCGTTTCGATGAACAGGCTTCAGAGCAGCGCACACAAAATAAAGGCGTGGCTGAAGAGATTGATTTATTGAAACAGCAACTTGAGGCTGCCCGAACCGAAATCGCTTCACTGGACGAGCAACTCTCTGAAGCACAGAAGTCGGTGGCGGAGGCGACTGAACTTAAGCAAAAACTTGCCGCAACCGCGCAAGCCGAGATCAAAACCTTGAATGAGAAATTGGTTGAAGATCAACGACACTCTCAGGCAGAGGCGGATCGCCTCACAGAAGAAATCACTTCGTTGACAGAACAACTTGCCGCCACACAAGCCGAGATCAACTCGCTCACTGAAAACTTGCGCGCCGCAGAGCAGAAGGCGGCACTCCAAACAGCGTCGCCAAGCAAGCCGGCAGGCACCGACCGCCTCAGTAGTGAAGTCGCCTCACTCAAACAACAGCTCGCCGGAGCCGATATGGAGATCGAAACACTGCATCGAGAGAATAAACAACTGAGCGAGATACGCTCTACCGGATTGTTTTTCTCTCTCGCTTCGCAATCGTCGGACATCATTGCCCGCACTCAAGACCTTCGCCAACCGCTCACCTCTATCATGGGTTACGCCGATACGCTGTTAAGAGAATCCGTGGGCATCTTGGGCAAACCGCAGCGCAGTTTGCTGGAGCGCATCAAAGCCGGCACGGAGCGCATGAACGTTGCTTTGGACGATCTGGCTCACGCCGCGGCGATCAGTTCCAAAAATGTCAAACCGGGTCACGGCAATGTTGCCGTCGCCGAAGTGATCGAAAACGCTTTCACCCAACTGGTGGGTCACTTCCGCGAAAAAAATATCGCGCTGCGGATGGATGTCGCCGACGATCTGCCACCGGTCAATGCCGATGAAGATGCGGTCTATCAAATCATCGCCAGCCTGCTCACCAATGCTTGCAACGAATCGAAACAAAACAGCGATGTCGTGTTGACCGCTCAAGCGCAAGACGAAGATTATTTGCTGGTCACTGTTCACGATTCGGGCGAGAGCATTTCGCTGGAAGAACAAGAAAACATCTTTAAGCGCGTCTATAGTGAGTCCGGCTCGGGGTTGAGCGTTGCTAAAGCGCTCACCGAAGGGTGCGGCGGGCGTATCTGGGTGGAGAGCAAACAAGGCGGCAACACCTTCAACGTTTTACTGCCGACGAAGAATCATGCAAACGCTTCGTGAGGCGATCCTCAGCCTGGTCGTGCTGATCGCCGCCGCCGCTACCGTTCTTGGCGGAATCTTTTTATCTCTGGGAGAATCCGGCGGAGCGATCTCTCAACTTTCCTCGCGGACTCCAACGCCGCGCGGCGCAACACTCACGCCGACAGTCGTTAACAGCGTCACGCTGCCGCCGTTGATCATTCCCCTTGCGGATACCGCCATTCCCAGATCCTCTCCATCCTCCACTGCGGACGCCGCCACTGCGACTCCTTTTGTGCTCATCACTCCCACGTTCACCTCAACGCCGACGCTCGCCGCCACAGGTGTGATTGCACCATTCACTTCAACTGCCGCCGCACCCCAGACGGCAACACCTACGTTGCGATCCGCGCCGACATCCACCTCAACGCCGTGCGCCGTTCAATCGGGTTGGGTCACTCACACTGTGCTGCCGGGTGAGACGATGTTTCGCATCGCGTCGCGTTATGGCTTGAGCGCAACGCAGTTACAGCAGGGGAATTGTTTGACGAGCCCGAATCTTTTTAGCGGGCAAAAAATTTTTGTGCCTGCCGTGTTGCTCACGCCTGAGGCAACCGATACGCGACCCGCGCCCACCGCAACGGCTTCACCGTTGACGATCTCGAGTGTGGGACTGGCAACGGTAGAACTTGATTCGACTCGAGACAATGGGGCGGTTGCCATTATCAAAGTAGTTGCTTCGGGCGGCTTCACGCCTTATATCTACGTGATTGATCAAGAGATCGGTCAGCCGTTTGATCACATCCGATTTAAGACTCTGTGCGGCGCAACCATCAGCGGCACTATCCGCGTCACCTCCGCCGACGGTCAAGCGGCGACGAAGCCTTACATTTTTTATAACTTGCCTTGCCCGCTGAAATAAAAAAGACCCGAAGGGTTTCCAAAACCCTTCGGGTCTTTTTGTTTCGAGGATGGAGTGTTGTGGAGGGGCGGTTCTCTAATCCGCTGCGCTGGCGAGCATTTTTCTGAACCCCGCCATTATTCCGCATGGAAACGTGGGAGTCGCACACGCGCCAACGGTCAAAGTTCAGAACAAAGTTTGTTAGCGGATTAGAACGCCAAAACTCCAACAGCCCTGTCTATTTCACTTGCCATCAGCCATTCGCCATCAGCCATCTGCCATCCACTAATAAATCATGGCAATCATACTCACCCATTCCATCGCCGCGTCGTCTCGAGGAAAAATTTATTCTTTGTTTGAATATATCATCTCATCAATCTCGCGCAACACTTCACTCAAGTCGGGCGGTTGGGTTGGAAGAATTTTGTTGCCAACGTGTTTGTGATGAGGATGGGTTTTGACTTCGGGGTGATGTGGCACGTTGTCGTAGCGGAAGATCAACTCATCGTCTTTATCTTGATAATGATACGCATAACGAGTTTTGACGATCACATTTCGCTCCACACTTAATTTCTCCGACGTTTCAAGTTTCGAATCATCATAGAAACTCAAGCGCGCATAAAATTCTGCCGAGCGTTCGACCCCCTTTGATTTCCTCTCAATTTCTAGTTCCTCAATCTCGATCTCTTTCCGAGAACGTATTGTTTCTTCGAGTCGGGCAAGATAGCGTTCAAGTAGTATCATGCGATAGACATGGGCAAAGCGTAGTGATCCATTAAGTCAAAGACATATTCCAGATCGTTTTTGACCTCTTGATAGAACTCATACTTATTTGCCCACCTGATAAATTCCATGCTGTCGCCCAACTTGCCTTTTTGAAATTTCTTGTAGAAAGCGTGGGACGACATATTGTGCTTGATCTCAAGTCGTGTCAGTTCTTGAGTGAGATCGAAATAATCGTCGAGGAGTGATCGATGCTTTATTGCTTTTCGCAATGATCGTATCAGTTCTGCGCCTGATTTTGGCATGTTCTTTTTAGTGAATCTAATTAGAGCCATAGAAGTTTTCCCTTCGCACTTAATTCTATCATTCCATCAATAAATCATCGCAATCATACTTACCCACTCCATCGCCGAATCAAAAGCGCGGTCACGTCCGGCGTAACCGATCTCGTCGGCTAATAATTTATCAACGGGAGCTAACGGGATGCGGGCGTTGCGCGAGACGGTTTCACTCCCCACTTTGGCATTCGCCTCAACCATCTCGTGATCGATACGAACTACTTTAAATTCGCCGCCCGCGCATTTCATGATCATGGAACTGAATACGGCTTCACCGCCATTTTTGATCTGGATGTCTATCTTGTTCGGCGAGATACGTTTGTCTAAGCGCGAGAGCAGCCAGCCCGCCATGAGCAAGCCCGCGGATTCGTGGGCTTCAATCGTCACCGTCTCAATCACGTCGAGTTGATCGCGCCAGCCGGGCGAATCAAAAAATTGGGCGAACAACTGGCGATACGGCGTGAGTCGGCTCCAATTAAGATCGCTCACGGCGGTTCGCATTTTACGTGACTGCTTAATGAATGTCGCCAATGCTTGCAAACCGTCGCGCCCCAACTCTTCCGAATCTACAACCAAACGATCTACGTCAGTGGTGAATCGTTTGAAGTCATCGCGCTCAAACGGCGGCGACGACCACCACAACATGATCGGCAAATTGGCGAGATGCAGGGCAATCGTGGCAGAGGGCAACCCATCCGCGCTGAAGCCGGTTGCCGATAAACGGATCGCTTCGCAACATACTTGATGCGATCCATATGGCTCGGGTTCGGCGATGATGCACACTTCTGTTTTTAAACCGGGCGGATCCACTTCGGGTTGTGAATCGATCACAATGGCGCGGCACGGACTGCGCCCGATCATTCGCCCGATCACTTCTAAGGCGGCATCGGCTTCGGCCGTGCTATCGGTGACGGCGATTAAATTGATCACACTGGATCGCGCTTCGGCGCCGCCTTTATTCGGCGGCAACGATTTCCACAAGGCCTCGAGTTCACGATCTACATTCACCACATCCGATTCTTTGGGTCCGGCTAAGATGTTTGCGCTCATAGTCGTCTCCATCGGCGCCCATCGCGCGCCATCATTTCATCCGAGCTGGCGGGTCCCCAAATTCCGGCTTCGTAATTCGGAAAATCTGTCGGCGGTGATTCACGCCAGCCGTCAATGATCGGGTTGATGTGCGACCACGCCGCTTCGACCTCATCGGCGCGGGTGAAGAGCGTGGCGTCGCCCAACATGCAGTCGAGCAGCAAACGCTCGTAAGCTTCGGGCGGCTCAACACCGAACGATGCGCCGTAATGAAAATCCATCTTCACCGGACGGATGTTGATTGCTTGCCCCGGCACTTTCGATCCGAAGCGCAAAGAAATTCCTTCGTCGGGTTGAATGCGTAGCGTGAGCAAGTTGGGATCGGAGTCTTCTGCCGCTTTGCCAAACAACTGCAACGGCATTTGTTTAAACTGAATGGCGATCTCGGTCACGCGCTTCGGCAAACGCTTTCCGCTTCGCAGATAAAACGGCACGCCCGCCCAACGCCAGTTATCAATATGAAATTTGATCGCCGTATAGGTCTCGGTGACAGAATCTTTGGCGACTTTGGATTCGTCACGATACCCTAACACGGGGATGCCGCCACTGCTGCCCAAACCATATTGCCCGCGCACGGTGTAGTCGCTGACCTGATCCGCTGTGATGCGCCGCAAAGACCGCAGCACCTTCACCTTTTCGTCGCGCACGGCGTTGGCGTCCATTGCCGCCGGAGGTTCCATCGCCACCAGAGTCAATAATTGCATGATGTGATTCTGAATCATGTCGCGGATCGCGCCGGACGTTTCGTAATAGCCGCCGCGCCCCTCGACTCCAACTGATTCCGCCACCGTGATTTGAACGTGGTCAACGAAGTTGCGATTCCACAACGGCTCAAAAATTCCGTTGGCGAAGCGGAAGACCAAAATGTTCTGCACCGTCTCTTTGCCCAGATAATGATCGATGCGATAGATTTGATCTTCGTGAAAGGCGGAAT
>CAKKQG010000153.1 GCA_919901875.1 Anaerolineales bacterium | reverse complement strand
CAACCCCAGTATCACGAACAATAAGTTTCGAGACTTCATGAGATGATTCTATCACTCTCGATTGAGTGATGATAGATTTTGTCGCATTTGTTATTCGCATACCTAATTTCTCATTCATCCTTCATCCTTCATCCTTTATAATTGCACTATGTCTAACATCTTCCCCTCCCCCCACCCTCTCGTCGCGCACAAACTTGCCAAGCTTCGAAGCATCGACACCGAACCCAAAAAATTTCGGGAACTGATTCGGGAAATTTCGATGTTGCTCGCTTACGAAGCGACGGCTGATCTCGCTACCCAACCCGCACCGGTGACAACGCCGATGGGCGACACAACCGGACTGGAGCTCGTCGAAAAAATTGGACTCGTTCCAATCTTGCGCGCGGGCTTGGGCATGGTGGATGGCATTTGGGAGATGATGCCCAATGCCGAAGTGTGGCACTTAGGTTTGTATCGCGATGAAAAAACTTTAAAGCCGGTGCAGTATTACAACAAACTGCCGACTTCACCGCGAGTCGGCGCGGTGTTGTTACTTGACCCAATGTTGGCAACAGGTGGCTCGGCAACGGCGGCGACGCAGGTGTTGAAAGATTGGGGCGTGAAAAAAATTAAATACATCGGACTCATCGCCGCGCCCGAAGGCGTGAAGCGTATGCAAACCGATCACCCCGACGTGCCGCTCTACATCGGCGCGATTGATTCGCACCTCAACAATATCGGTTACATTGTGCCGGGCTTGGGCGATGCGGGCGATAGGCAGTTTGGGACGGGATAGGCTTGTTCTACCTCATCATCTTCTTCATCGCGTTCGTTCTCGCCGTCGTCATCACACCGTTGGCAATTAGACTCGGCGGGCGATTCGGGTTAGCGGATAAACCCGGCGGGCGACGACAACATGATGGAGTCATCCCGCGCATTGGCGGAGTCGGAATCTTCATCGGCTTCTTCGCGGTTGCCGTCACCCTCTTCGCCTTCACCGCACCCGAGACGTTGCGCGAGCGTTTACCTTTCATCGGTTTGCTCAGCGGGGCAATTTTTGCGTTTGGCTTCGGCTTGCTCGACGACTGGAAAGATTTTTCGGCGACGCCGCAATTCATCGCTCAATTCATTCTGGTCGTCATCGCCATCGTCACCACAATTTTTATCGAAGAGGTAACGTTGCCCTATTTCGGCTTTCAACGTTTTCCGTGGTACATCACTTACCCCCTCACCACATTTTGGATCATGGGAATGATGAACACGATTAACTTTTTAGACGGGCTCGACGGACTGGCGACAGGTATCACCGCCATTGCCGCGCTGCTGTTCACCGTGCATATGATTAACTTGGGGCAAACGAACACGGCGTTATATTCGCTTGCCTTCGCCGGAGCGTGCTTGGGGTTTTTAATTTTTAACTTTAATCCCGCCAAAATTTTTTTGGGCAGCGCCGGGGCGATGGTGCTGGGATATGTTCTCGCTTGTCTTTCGATCCTTGCGCCTGCGCGCGTGGCAACGGCGTTGCTCGTCATGGCGGTGCCAATCGCCGACACTGCTTGGCAAATTTTAAATCGCTGGCGCAGCGGACGATCACCGTTCAAAGGGGATCGCGGGCATTTGCATTTTCGGTTGATCGATTCGGGCTGGAGTCAGCGCCGCATTGTGTGGACGTATTGGATCATCAGCGCGGCGTTTGGGGTTGCGTCGTTACTCATCGAATCGCGGGCGATGAAACTGGTATCGTTTGTAGCTTTGGTTATCGTAGTAGCATGGGTGTTGTTGAGGTTGTCGAAACAAAAAACCTCGTAGGGGGCGTAGGGGCGTAGCA
>CAKKQG010000152.1 GCA_919901875.1 Anaerolineales bacterium | reverse complement strand
ATTGTCTCATTGTTCATTGTTCATTTATTTTTCGCTAGCTTGTAAACCGCCCCACCGTGATCGACCAAATACAGCTCACCATTAACGTCTTCACCGAACGAACTCATTCTAAACCGCGTTCGCAAAAATAAATCATTCTGCCACTTGCCTTGAGTCTGCTTCAACGTCCACACAAAGCCGGTGCAGTAATCGCCATAAAAATATAAACCGTTCAGTTCCGGAATCTCTTTGCCGCGATACACATAGCCGCCCGTCACCGAGCAGCCGCCACTCGCGCCGTGATCATATTCGGCAATCGGCGCGATGAGTGAGTCACTGGTCGTGGCACTCTTGTATACGTGATTGCCTTCCATGATGTTCCAACCGAAATTTAAAATCGCTTTCGGCATCGGGGCTTTGACGTAATCAATCTCTTCCCAGATATTTTGTCCCACGTCGCCAATGTAGAGATCGCCTGTCACGCGATCAAAAGAAAAACGCCACGGGTTGCGAAGACCCTTCGCCCAAATTTCCGGTTTGGGATTCGACTCGTCTACATTCAAGCGCAAAATTTTTCCCAACAGCTTTTGCATATTTTGAGCATTGCCCGGCACATCGCCACCGCCGCCACCATCACCCACGCCGATATACAACAACCCATCGGGACCAAACACCAAGTTGCCGCCGTTGTGATTCTTATTCAGCGGATGCTCGATGTAGACCAACACCTGCGCCGATTTCGGATCCGCCCGATTAGCATCCGAAGTCAAGCGATAACGGGCGATGACAAGATTGCCTTTCGAGTCAGTGTAATACACAAAAAAGAATCCATTGTCTTTATACTTTGGATGAAACGCCAAACCCAACAAGCCGCGCTCGCTCGCGTCGTTATTCACCACGTCACGAATATCGAGAAACGGAGTCGAAGACAACTGCCCGTTATCAAAGATTCGAATCACACCCTCTTTCTCAATCACAAAGAGTCGTTTATCAGCGGCATGAGTGACGAGAACGGGTTCTTTCAATCGAGAGATAAACGGAACAAAAGCATAAGGAACGGGGGACGGGCTAGGTGTCGCCGCCTTTGCTGTGGGAGCAGGTGAGGTCGGGGCAACGAATTCGGGTGTGGGAACCGGAGTCGGCAATTCGGGAGTCGGAGTGGGTGAAGTGAGGAGACCGCAACCCACGATGAGAATCGGAATCAAAAATAGAAGCCGTCGCATAATCAAATTGTATCGCATAAAAAGACCCGAAGGGTTTGCGAAACCCTTCGGGTCTGAGTGTTACGTCAAGTAATCACGAAGCTGCCTGCTTCGTCTCGGATGCCGCAACCGCCGCAATGCCTTGCCTTCGATCTGGCGGATGCGCTCGCGGGTGAGTCCAAATTTTTGCCCCACTTCTTCAAGCGTGTAAGCCCGTCCATTCAACAAACCAAAACGCAAACGCAAAATGCGCGCCTCGCGCGGCGGCAGAGTTGACAACACGCGCTCCATCGTCTCGTGCAGCATATTTTCGCTAGCCGTTTGCGAAGGCGAGAGCGCGTTTTCATCTTCGACGAAAGAGATCATCTCTTCATCTTCCTCTTCGCCCACAGGCTGCTCAAGCGACATCGGATGCCACGAGACCTTCAACATCCATTCCACTTTGCGCGTTTCAACATTTAGCTTCGTCCCGATTTCTTCGGGAGTCGGTTTGCGACCTAAATCTTGTTCCAACTCGCGCACGGCTTTGTAGAGTCGGCGGATGCGATCAGTCATATGCACCGGGACGCGGATCGTCCGACCTTGATCGGCAATGGCGCGGGTGATCGTCTGACGGATCCACCAAGTGGCATAAGTGCTGAAGCGAAAGCCGAGACGATAATTATATTTCTCGACCGCTTTCATCAAACCGAGATTTCCTTCTTGGATCAGATCGAGGAACGGCACACCGCGAGTCATATATTTTTTGGCAATCGAGACGACCAGCCGCGTGTTGGCTTTGATGAGATGCTCGCGCGCCGCCAGACCGTCGGCGGCATGGGCTTCTAACAGTGCGCGGCGTTTGGTGGGCGCGTCACTCTTCATCTGCTTCAACCGTTCTTCGGCGTTCAAGCCGCGCTCGAGCCGTTTGGCAAGATCGATCTCTTGCTGCGTGTTGAGGAGCGGCTCACGCGCCATTTCCTTAAGATAAAGCCCCACGGTGTCATCGGCGGCAACCGCAGCCAGATCGAACTCATCTACCCCTTTGCGCGAGCGCGCGCCTCGCGCACGAATCTTTTTCGCTTCGGGATCAACAAAGAAATCTGCCAGATCATTTCCCGCCGGTTCAAAACCCGCCACTTCCTCCATGTTGAGCATGAAGTAATCTTGACCATCTTTGCCATGCACAATTGCCGCTTTGTTCTTTCGCTTTTTCATCGTTGCCTCCTCATTTGCCTAACAACTTTTTCAAAACAGCCATTTGTGGGTTAATATCTTCTTTGACGCAATCGCACGGACCTTCGTTTAAATTTTTGCCACACAGAGGGCAAATCCCTTTACAATCGGGTTTGCACAAGGGGCGCATTGGACGCGAAAGGATCATGTCCTCGCGCAAAAACGACGCGAGGTCAATATGCCCGGACTCGGAAACAACAAAGTCCGCGTTGGGGTCCGGCGGAAACTCATATAATTGTTCTACTTGTGATTGAAGGGTTTGAGAAATCTGCGTAAGGCAGCGCACGCACTCGACCGACTCTTCGCCCAAAAACTTTCCTTGGGCGTACACGCCTTGCACGGTGCGCGTGAGTCTTACTGCGCCGCGAAAATTGGCAAGGTCTAAATCGTCAGCCACTTCGAGTAGGGGATGCTCGAAGCTAATTTTGCGGCTATAGCCAACGTTTTCTTTCAGTAAGAATCCGACATTCAGCCGCAGAACATCTCTCAGTATTTTAGACAGTGTGGTCTCGCAATTTGGTAAAGGTGATTACGCGAAAAAAGTTGAAAGCAGTATAGCATTTAATGATCCTACAAGTCAAGGATTCCGTGTAAAACTATTGTATACCGCCACTAATAACCGAATCGTTTTTCTTAACCAACATATAGCCATGTCAACATCTACTCAACTACTCATTGCCACCAACAACAAAGGAAAACTACGCGAACTGTCGCAGCTTTTCAGTGACTTGCCCCTAAACTGCATAACCTTGAACGAAGCTGGATTCGATATTGAAGTGGAGGAAACCGGGGCGACCTACGGCGAAAACGCTCTGCTCAAGGCAACCATTCTTCACCGCGAAAGCCGCCTGCTCACCCTCGCCGATGATTCGGGACTCGAAGTGGACGCGCTCGATGGTCGCCCCGGAATCCACGCCGCGCGTTACGCCGGACCTAACGCCACGAATCAAGATCGTTGGAATAAATTGTTGAATGA